>NVWO01000003.1 GCA_002746255.1 Rhodospirillaceae bacterium
AAACGCATCGTTTATGGCGGCCACGTCATCAGCATCGCCCGGAGCCTGAGCTTCAACGGTTTTGGCAACGCCTTTCGCATTGCCGCCATCAATGGGGGCTCGCATGTAGGCCCCTGTTTTGCCGGCGACACGGTCTATGCGTGGTCACAAGTGCTGGAAAAAACATCGATTGACGGTTGGGACAGTCTGGGCGCCCTGCGACTTCGGACCATCGCCACAAAAGACCGGGCCTGCGCCGATTTCCCCTACAAGGGGGACGATGGAAAATACGACCCATCCGTCATTCTGGACCTGGATTACACGGTCCTGCTGCCACGCTGACGCCTTAGAAAACCACGCCTTTCCCGAAGTTGACTTCCGCCAAGGCGGCAGGCTACACCTTGGGACCGCTTTGGCCTGCCTACATGGTGGGCGAGACTATCCTGCCCATTTTCCACGAGGCACCGAATATCCATGGGGAAACGCCCGCTTTCACCCCATCTGCAGATTTACCGGCCGCAAATCACGTCGGTCATGTCGATCCTGCATCGCCTCACCGGCATCCTGCTGGCCTTGGGCGCGCTGCAGCTTGCCGTATGGATCTTGGCGGCGGCCCAGGGGCCGGAGGCCTTTGCCACCATCCAGGCCTTCAATGGCTCGTGGCTAGGGCACGCGTTGCTTTTCGGCTGGACGGGGGCGCTTTTCTATCATCTGGCGAACGGGATTCGGCATTTGCTGTGGGACGCCGGTTTTGGTTTTGCACCCGCCCAGGTTGCAACAAGCGGCTGGGCCACCCTGGCCGTGGCGGCAGCGCTGACGCTGCTGACCTGGCTGATCGGCACCGGCACCATATGACCATGCGCACCCCCTTACGCCAGGCCCGCGGCCTTGGCTCGGCAAAGGAAGGCGTTGGCCATTGGTGGGCCCAGCGCGTCACGGCCATTGCGCTTGTGCCATTGACGCTTTGGTTCGTCACCAGCCTTTTATCCCTGATCGGCGCGGACCACGCGGCCGTCCTTGCCTGGGTCGGATCACCCGTGGCGGCGGTGCTGCTTATTCTTTTGCTGGCGACAAGTTTCTATCACGCGCAGCTTGGTCTTCAGGTCGTGTTTGAAGACTACATCCACCACAAGGGCCGGAAGCTCGCGGCGATTCTTTTCGTCAAATTCGCCTGCCTCCTTCTGGGGGTGGCCACCGTGTTCAGTGTTCTCAAAATTGCATTTCAAGGCTAGGAAAAATGGCAGCCTACGATATCATCGACCACACTTATGATGCCGTTGTCGTCGGCGCTGGCGGCGCCGGTTTGCGGGCAACCCTTGGCATGACCGCCGCCGGCCTCAAGACGGCCTGCATCTCGAAGGTTTACCCAACCCGAAGCCACACGGTCGCCGCCCAGGGCGGTATCAGCGCCGCCCTTGGCAACGTGACCGAGGATGCCTGGCGCTATCACATGTACGACACCATCAAGGGGTCGGACTGGCTGGGCGATCAGGACGCCATTGAATATATGTGCCGCAATGCTATTCCGGCGGTGCTGGAGCTTGAACATTTCGGCGTGCCCTTCTCGCGCACACCGGAAGGAAAAATCTATCAGCGCCCCTTCGGCGGTCATACGATCAATTACGGCGAAAAGATGGCGCGCCGAGCCTGCGCTGCGGCCGACCGCACCGGCCACGCCATCCTGCACACGCTTTACCAGCAGAGCCTGAAGCACAAGGCCGAGTTCTATAACGAATACATTGCCCTTGGGCTCATCCTTGACGACGATGGTGCCTGCCGTGGCCTTCTTGCCTGGTGCCTCGACGACGGCAAGATCCACCGCTTTCGCTCGCACGTTACCGTCATGGCGACGGGCGGCTATGGGCGTGCGTATTTTTCCTGCACGTCGGCCCACACCTGCACCGGCGACGGCAATGCGATGGCCGCACAAAGCGGCCTGCCCCTTCAGGACATGGAATTTGTCCAGTTTCATCCAACCGGCATCTATGGTGCCGGCTGCCTGATTACGGAAGGCGCGCGCGGCGAGGGTGGCTACATTACGAATTCAGAGGGCGAGCGGTTTATGGAACGCTACGCCCCAACGGCAAAGGACCTTGCCTCACGCGATGTCGTCAGCCGTTCGATGACGGTCGAAATCCGCGAAGGCCGTGGCGTGGGTCCGAACAAGGATCACATCTATCTGCATCTTGAACATCTGGAGCCATCCTTGCTTCACGAACGCCTGCCCGGCATCTCGGAAACCGCAAAAATCTTCGCCAATGTGGACGTAACGAAAGAACCGATCCCGGTGTTGCCAACCGTTCATTACAACATGGGCGGCATTCCGACGAATTATCACGCCGAGGTTCTGCGACCGACGACAGAAAATCCCGACGCGGTCTGTCCAGGGCTGATGGCCATCGGCGAAACGGCGTCCGTCTCGGTTCATGGGGCCAATCGCCTGGGCTGCAATTCTCTTCTCGACATCGTCGTTTTCGGCCGTGCCGCCGCGCAGCGAGCCGCCGAAATCATCAAAAAGGACGCCCATCATGCGCCCCTGCCGAAGGACGCAGGCGATGAAGCCCTTGCCCGGCTGGACCGGTTCCGCCATGCAAAAGGCTCACGCCGGACATCTGAAATCCGTCTCGACATGCAAAAGACCATGCAATCGAATTGCGCCGTTTTCAGAAATGCCGAGGTTCTGGAGGAAGGCGTGAAAAAAATCGACGCCGTCGCCGCCACCCTTGACGACGTTTCGGTCGAAGACCGTTCCCTCATCTGGAATTCAGACCTGGTTGAAACCCTGGAGCTGGAAAACCTGCTTTTACAGGCGCGCGCAACCATGCATGGTGCCAGGGCCCGAACCGAAAGCCGGGGCGCCCATGCGCGGGAAGATCATCAGAAACGCGACGATGTAAACTGGTTGAAACACACGCTGATCTACATGGACCCGAACGGCAAGGTTCGCCTCGACTATCGTCCCGTTCACATGAATACGCTGACGGACGAAGTGGAAACGGTCCCACCCAAGGAACGGGTTTACTAAAAAACATCTGCAAGGGAACGACGATGGCGGAATTTACGCTGCCGAAAAATTCAAAGGTGGGAAAAGGAAAAACCCACAAGGCGCCAGCCGATGCCGGTCGCGTCAAAACCTTCCGCGTCTATCGCTGGGATCCGGACGAAGACGCAAACCCCCGTCTCGACAGCTATGAAATCGACCTGGACAATTGCGGGCCGATGGTTCTGGACGCGCTCATCAAAATCAAGGATGAGGTCGATCCTTCGCTGGCCTTCCGCCGCTCATGCCGTGAAGGCATTTGCGGCAGTTGCGCGATGAACATCGACGGCGTCAATACCCTGGCCTGCCTGCACCCGATCGAGGACATCAAGGGCGACGCCAAGGTCCATCCGCTGCCCCATATGGAAGTCATAAAAGATCTGGTGCCGAATCTCACCCATGCCTTTGCCCAATATGCCTCCGTGCAGCCATGGCTGCGCTCGGACACGACCGCGGAACCAACCCAGGAACGCCTCCAGAGCCAGGAAGACCGGGGAAAACTGGATGGCATGTGGGAATGCGTTCTTTGCTTCTGCTGTTCGACAAGCTGCCCAAGCTATTGGTGGAACGAGGATCGCTATCTTGGGCCAGCCGTTCTTTTGGGAGCCTATCGCTGGATTGTCGACAGCCGCGATGAAACCGCCGGCGAGCGTCTCGACGAATTGGAAGACCCCTTCCGCCTTTACCGTTGCCATACGATCATGAACTGCTCGAAGACCTGCCCAAAAGGTCTGAACCCGGCAAAAGCCATCGGTGAAATTAAGAAATTGTTGGTTTCCCGCCGCTAACGTTCCAGGCCACACCCCCATTAACGCGAGGGTCCCCGAAATGCAGGCCGGGCCGCTTGCCATTTATCACCGTCAAACGAAAGCCGGCGACCTCACACCGGACGCGGCCCAGCATGCCGCAATCAGAGCCCTTGATGCGCTTGCGAACACCCTTCGCGACTATCGCCCCCATCAGGACCGCCATTGGTGGCGGCGTCTGGGGTGGCGGCGTCTGGCAGGAAAACGTCGGGCCATCGAAACCCCGAAAGGCATCTATCTCTACGGCGATGTCGGGCGGGGGAAATCCATGGTGATGGATCTTTTCTTCGACGCCGCCCCGGTAGCGCACAAGCGCCGTGTGCATTTCCATGAATTCATGCTGGAAATTCACGCGCATCTTCATCGGTGGCGCCAGAAGACGGCGCAAAACCCAAAGGCGAAGGACCCTCTTCCCCAGATCGCCGCCGACATTGCCCGCCAGACATGGCTGCTGTGCTTTGACGAGCTCCAGGTTCTCGACATCGCCGACGCGATGATCCTGAGCCGTCTTTTCGAATTTCTTTTTCAGGAAGGGGTGATCGTCGTCGCCACATCGAACCGGCCACCCGATGACCTTTACAAGGACGGGCTGCAACGCGAAAGCTTTCTTCCCTTCATCGCCACACTGAAACAAAGGCTTCACATTCACGAGCTTGCCGGGGCCACGGATTACCGGCTCAAACTGCTTCGAGATCTGCGCGTTTACCGGACAAACGAGGGCGCCGAACAAGATCTTGACCGCGCGTTCGCATGTCTGACGATGGGAAGCCCGCCAAAGCCCGACACGCTTCTCGTGCAGGGACGCACCCTCACCATCCCCCGGGCCGCCAGGGGCGTCGCCCGGTTTTTCTTCGCTGAACTTTGCGAACAGCCCCTTGGCGCCGCCGATTACCTGGAAATCGCCAACCAGTTTCATACGGTCCTGCTTGATCAGATCCCGCTGCTGGACCCGGAAAACCGAAATGCGGCAAAGCGTTTTGTCACCCTTGTGGACGCCCTTTACGAACACAAGGTCAAGCTCATCGCCAGCGCCAAGGCCGAAGCGCACGCGCTTTACACCTCTGGCGAGGGGGCCTTCGAGTTCCGCCGAACCGCCTCACGCCTGGTGGAGATGCAGTCAGAGCGCTACCTTGCGCGGCCCCATCGCGTGCTTTGCGACGACGCCGCAACGGCAACCGCCATGGAAAGCCTTGCAGAAACGGCAAATCTCCTGAAAAATAGTGACATTGGATCCGGATCTTCCTAAATGAAGGTCTGCCAGACAAAAATAAAAACGATCGTTACGGTCATGGCCATTAGGGTTGCCCGCCAGAAGCAGGCTTAGGGCTAAAAGTAAACTTAGGAACGTTTCATATTCATTCGTAATTTTTAGGGCCTCCGACCGGAACCCCCGGCGGTGGAAGAGATGGCTACCAACATCACACACCCGGCGCCAGGCGCGCTGACAGAAAAAGACCTCGACCCGACCCTCGACCTTGCGGCCGAGATCGGGCGGCTGCGCCGGGAACGGAACGCCGTCATCCTGGCGCATTACTATCAAGACGCTGAAATTCAGGACCTTGCTGATTTCGTAGGCGACAGCCTCGATCTCTCGCGCCGGGCCGCAGAAACGCAAGCCGACGTCATCCTGTTTTGCGGCGTGCGCTTCATGGCCGAAGTCGCCAAAATCCTGAACCCCACCCGCACCGTGCTGCTGCCAGCGGTCGAGGCCGGCTGCTCGCTGGAAACCGCCTGCCCACCAGATCGCTTCCGCCAGTTCCGCGAAGCCCACCCGGATCATATCGCGCTGACCTATATCAACTGCTCGGCCGAGGTAAAGGCGCTTTCCGACATCATCGTCACGTCTTCAAACGCCGAAGCCATCATCACGCAACTGCCCCGGGACCAGCCAATCCTGTTTGCGCCGGACCGCCATCTCGGCGCCTATCTCAACCGCAAGACGGGCCGCGAGATGCTGCTTTGGCCGGGAACCTGTGTTGTTCATGAGCAATTTTCCGAGCGCGAACTCGTGCGGCTGCAAACCCGCCACCCCCAAGCCCTGACCGCCGCCCACCCGGAATGCCCGGAAGCCATCCTCAACCACGCGGATCACATCGGCTCCACGTCCTCGCTCATTCGCTTCGTGCTTCGCTCACCGGCCAAGGAATTTATCATCGCGACGGAACCCGGCATCCTTCATCAGATGAGAAAATGCGCGCCGCACAAACACTTCATTACTGCCCCGGGCATGGATGGCGACTGTTCTTGCGCGACCTGCCCGTTCATGGCCTTAAACACGATGGAAAAGCTTTATCTGGCGCTGGCGAACATGGCACCGGCGGTGGAAATGCCCGAAACGCTTCGCCTGGCCGCACAAAAGCCCATTGAGCGTATGCTCAGAATGTCCCCGATAGCCGTGCCGGCAAAATTGCGCGCGGCCGGTTAAGCCTTGCTGCTGATTTTCCAAATGACCCTTACAAACCAGGAAATTAAAGAAATTGTAGACCGCGTGCTTTGCGAAGACGCGGCCGCAAACGATATCACCAGCCTGGCAACCGTCCCAAAAGATGCGGTGCTGCGATTAAAAATGGTCACGCGGCAGACCGCCGTCATCGCCGGCCTACCTATTGCGGCAGCCATTTTCAGCCGCCTGGCACCCCAGACACCGATGACGCTCTGCGTTACAGAAGGGGAAGAAGTGCGCGCGGGCGGCGTTCTTGCACGCATTCATGGAGATGCGCGCGGACTGCTTGGCGGCGAACGCGCAGCCTTAAACGTCGTTCAACACCTGTCTGGAGTGGCGACGCTTACCCGCGCCTATGTAAAGCGTATCGAGGGGACGGGCGTTATTCTACGCGACACCCGAAAAACGCTCCCCGGTTTGCGTCAAGTTGAAAAATACGCCACCGCACTTGGCGGCGCCCAAAATCATCGCCCGGACCTGGCCAGCGGCATTTTAATTAAAGACAATCATCTCGCCTTCGCTGGCGGACTTGGCGAAGCGGTCCGCCGTGCCAAAGAAGCAGGCCACGATTCCATTGAAGTTGAATGCGAAAATATGTCGCAAATAGACGACGCGCTTGCTGCTGGCGCTGATATTTTACTGCTCGACAATATGACTCTTAAAGCCTTGCGCAGTGCGGTTTCCACCGTTTCCGGCCGGGCACAACTCGAAGCGTCGGGCAATGTTTCGCTTGATTCGGTTGCCGCCGTTGCCGCAACCGGCGTCGATTTTATTTCCGTTGGAAAAATTACGCATTCCGCACCTGCAATTGATGTCGGACTCGATCTTGACGAGGAATAAATCAACAAACGACCCTCACAAAAAAAATCGACGGCGTAAATAAATTCGAAACGAATTTTTGAAACGTTTGCACAAATGCTTGCAGAAATTCGCCGTTCGCGTTAAAGCCCTTCATTGGTATGATTAACATCATGTTTGCAATGGATATGTTTTGTAACTTCAAAAAGGAAATGGTTCCGACGGAACGTTGACCTGTTTTCCGGAAACGTCCGTTTGATTATTCAATATGGCGCGTAAAAAAATTGTACTTATCGGTGCCGGCAATATCGGGGGCACACTTGCTCACTTGGCCGGCCTGAAAAATCTCGGCGACATCGTCCTCTTTGACATCATGGAAGGCATGCCCAAGGGCAAAGCCTTGGACATCTCGCAATCCTCGCCAGTTGACGGCTTTGACGCTGCCCTTTCTGGCACAACCAATTATCGGGACATTGCCGGCGCGGACGTTGTCATCGTCACAGCCGGCGTTGCCCGAAAACCGGGCATGAGCCGGGATGACCTTGTTGGGATCAACACAAAGATCATCGCAAGCGTCGCCGAGGCAATCAAAAAGCATTGCCCGAAAGCCTTTGTCATCGTTATCACCAATCCACTTGATGCGATGGTGGGGCTGCTGCAGAAAATAAGCGGCCTTCCGCCTAAGAAGGTGGTCGGCATGGCGGGCGTTCTGGATTCTGCCCGTTTTCGTTATTTTTTGGCCGAGGAATTCAATGTTTCGGTCAAAGACGTCTCCGCCTTTGTTCTTGGCGGGCACGGGGACACGATGGTCCCATTGGCGCGTTATTCGACGGTTGCGGGCATACCTCTTCCCGATCTGGTCAAGATGGGGTGGACGACCCGGGAGCGTCTAGATCATATCATTCAACGAACAAGGGCGGGTGGCGCCGAAATCGTAGGACTCCTGAAAACGGGATCCGCCTTCTATGCGCCCGCCTCATCGGCTATCGCAATGGCCGAAGCATATCTCAGGGATAGGAAGCGTGTATTCCCCTGCGCCGCTTGGCTAAATGGGGAATATGGCGTCCAGGGGCTCTATGTTGGAGTTCCGGTTGTAATAGGCGGCGAGGGAGTAGAGCGAATAATCGAAATAACGCTCAACGCCGGCGAAAGAAGGATGTTTGAAAAATCGGTCGCGGCGGTTCGCGGCCTTTTAGAAAGTACGGAGGGTACCATGGCAGCCAAAAAGAAAGCAGCCAAGAAGAAGACCGCGAAGCGGAAGACAGCCAAGCGGAAAACACCTGCCAAGAAAAAAACCGTAAAGCGGAAAACCGCCAAGAAGAAAACTGCGAAGCGGAAAACCGCCAAGAAGAAAACTGCGAAGCGGAAAACCGCCAAGAAGAAAACTGCGAAGCGGAAAACCGCCAAGAAGAAAACCGTAAAGCGGAAAACCGCCAAGAAGAAAACTGCGAAGCGGAAAACCGCCAAGCGGAAATAAGGCGTAACCGCCTTTTAATTTCGGTGGTTTTTCCGTCGAAACGCATATGGCGCCTGCCTTTAGCGGGGCCAGTCAGATGGGAATGGGGGGCGCTTTGCGCCCCTCATTCTCCTCCGAGCTTTTCCATCGCCCCTTGCTACAAGGCCCCTTTTTTGGCATTACACGAAGCGTAAACCCCGACAACCGCCAACGGACTAAGTCGTAACCGCGATGAACATTCACGAATATCAGGCGAAAAACCTGCTTGCGCGCTTTGGCGTTGCCGTGCCGCGCGGCGGCGTCGTTTACACCTCGAAAGAGGCCGAAGCCATTGCGAAAGAACTTGGCGGTCCGGTCTGGGTTGTAAAAGCCCAGATCCATGCTGGCGGTCGTGGCAAAGGCGGCGGCGTCAAAATTGTAAAATCCGCAAACGAGGTGATGGAAGCAACCAAGGGAATGCTGGGGTCAACCCTCATCACCCACCAGACCGGACCTGAGGGCAAGGAAGTCCGGCGCGTCTATATAGAAGAAGGCTGCGACATTGCCCGCGAACTCTATCTCAGCATGCTGGTTGACCGCGGCAACAGCCAAATCACCATCATGGCCTCCACCGAAGGCGGCATGGATATTGAAGAAGTCGCGGCAAAAACGCCTGAGAAAATTCATAAAGTCTCGATCGATCCTGTCATCGGCATTCAGCCCTTCCATGCGCGCAAGATTGCCTTTGCCCTGGGCCTGCGCGGCAAGCAGACCGGATCGGCGCAAAAATTTATTCTGGCCCTGTACCGGGCGTTCGTAGAACTCGACGCAAGCCTTGTCGAAATCAACCCCCTCGTCGTGACGGGCGATGGCGGCATTCTGGCGCTTGATGCGAAAATGAATTTCGACGACAACGCGCTCTTCCGCCACAAGGACGTTGAAGAGCTGCGGGACGAACATGAGGAAGACCCGTCGGAAGTCGAAGCGGCACGCCACGACCTGAACTACATCAAACTTGATGGCAGCGTTGGCTGCATGGTGAATGGCGCCGGGCTGGCCATGGCGACCATGGATATCATCAAACTTCATGGCGGATCGCCAGCAAACTTTCTTGACGTTGGCGGCGGCGCGACACGCGAACGCGTCACGACGGCGTTCAAGCTTATTCTCTCGGATCCAAACGTCGAGGGAATCCTCGTTAACATTTTTGGTGGCATCATGCGTTGCGATGTGATTGCAGAAGGCGTTGTCGCCGCGGCACGTGAAACCAGCTTGAACGTGCCGCTCGTCGTGCGTCTCGAAGGAACAAATGTCGAGCTTGGCAAAGAAATTCTGCAGCGCTCGGGCCTGCCGATTAAATCGGCGGACAATCTTGGCGACGCGGCAAATAAAATTGTCCAAGCCATAAAAGAGGCGGGCTGATGGCGGTTCTTGTCAATGCGGACACGAAAGTAATCTGCCAGGGCTTCACCGGGTCGCAAGGCACCTTCCATTCCGAACAGGCAATCGCCTACGGCACGAAAATGGTTGGCGGCGTGACGCCCAACAAGGGCGGCACGCAACATCTCGACCTTCCGGTTTTTGATACCGTCGCAGAGGCCGTTGCCACCACCGGGGCAAATGCCTCGGTTATTTACGTGCCCCCGCCTTTTGCAGCGGATGCCATCCTCGAAGCAATGGATGCCGGCGTCGCACTTGTCATCTGCATTACCGAAGGCATTCCGGTTCTTGACATGGTGCGTGTAAAGCGCGCCCTGGCTGAATCGAAAACACGCCTTATCGGCCCCAACTGCCCTGGCGTCATCACGCCCGAGGCCTGCAAGATCGGCATCATGCCCGGACACATACACACGCGTGGCCGGATTGGCGTGGTTTCGCGTTCGGGCACATTGACCTACGAAGCCGTCTCCCAGACGACGGCGGTGGGGCTGGGCCAATCGACCTGCATCGGCATCGGCGGCGACCCGGTCAATGGCACAAATTTTATCGATTGCCTCGATCTGTTCCTGGGCGACCCGGAGACTGATGCCATCGTCATGATCGGCGAAATCGGCGGCACCGCAGAAGAAGAGGCGGCCGCCTTTCTGAAAGCCGACAAGCGGAAAAAGCCCGTGGTCGGCTTTATCGCGGGCGTTACGGCACCGCCAGGCCGACGCATGGGCCATGCCGGTGCGATTATTTCCGGGGGCAAAGGCACCGCCCAGGACAAGATCGAAGCCTTCCGCAGCGCAGGCATTGAAGTTGCCGAATCCCCGGCTGAAATCGGCACGGCAATGCTGAAGGCATTGAAGAAATAGTGCGCCTCCCCATATGGTTAGCTAAAAATTAACCAAACTAAGCTACCCATGAATGCCGTATCCATGGCATCTTGTTGATTATGACTTCTCGTCCCATCGAACCCAGCGTTCTCTCTGGTGCCAACGCCGCCTTTGTCGAGGAACTTTTCCGCACCTATCTGGAAAATCCTGACTCGGTCGATTCAAGCTGGCAGCAATTTTTTGCCAAACATCGAGACGGCATCTCGGCGCAGGACCTGGATGGCGCAAGCTGGGGCCTGAAACGTCCGCACCCGCGTCCCGAAGACGACGCCGCGCCCAAAGAAAAAGGCGCTGCCGGAACCGGCCTGGCCGCCGCCGACGTCCGGGCCGCAACCCTCGACAGCATCCGTGCGTTGATGATGATCCGTGTCTTTCGGGTGCGCGGCCACCTGATCGCCAATTTCGACCCCCTTGGCCTGCATCACGAGCGGTACCATCCCGAGCTTGATCCAAAAACCTACGGCTTTACGGAGGCGGATTACGATCACCCGATTTTCATCGACAACGTCCTTGGCATGGAAACGGCGACGCTGCGTGAAATTCTCGATGCCCTGCATCAAACCTATTGCGGGAATATCGGCGTCGAATTCATGCACATGCAGGACCCGGCCCAAAAAGCCTGGATTCAGGTTCGGGTGGAAAAGGGGCGCAACCAGCCGGTGTTTACGCCCCTCGGCAAGCGGACCATTCTTGAACGCCTGACGGATGCCGAGCTGTTTGAACAGTTCCTTCACGTCAAATACCCGGGCACGAAGCGTTTTGGCCTCGATGGCAGCGAGAGTCTGGTGCCGGCGATCGAGCAGGTGCTGAAGCGCGGCAGCCAACTCGGCATCGAAGAAGTCGTCATCGGCATGTCCCACCGCGGCCGGTTGAACGTGCTCGCAAATGTAATGAACAAACCCTTTGCGGCAATCTTTTCCGAATTTCAGGGAAACGCCGCGCATTCGGACGATTTTCAGGGGTCTGGCGACGTAAAATACCATCTCGGCGCATCCGCAGACCGCGAATTCGACGGCAAAAACGTACATCTCTCCTTGACCGCCAACCCATCCCACCTGGAAGTGATCGACCCGGTTGTTCTTGGCAAAACACGCGCGAAACAGGCGCAGCATAACGACAAGAAACGCACCAAAGTTATGAGCATTCTCATGCATGGCGATGCGGCGTTCGCCGGCCAGGGGCTGGTTCCCGAAACTCTCGAACTTGGGGGGTTGCAAGGGTACCGTTGCGGCGGCACGGTTCATTTTATCATCAACAACCAGATCGGGTTTACAACGTCGCCGAAATTCTCACGCGGCACGCCTTACCCCTCCGACATTGCGAAGGGCATTCAGGCGCCGATTTTTCATGTGAATGGCGATGACCCGGAAGCCGTTGTTCACATCGCCAAGATCGCGATGGAATTTCGCCAGGCTTTCCACAAGGACGTGATTGTCGACCTGTTCTGCTATCGCCGTTACGGCCATAATGAAGGCGACGAACCGGCGTTCACGCAGCCCCTTATGTACAAGGCGATCGCCAATCACCCGACCACCCGCGAGATTTACGCGAAGAAACTGGTTGCCGAAGGCGGGATACCGGCGGATGCGCCACAAGCGATTTACGACGCTGGCATGAAGCGCCTCAACGACAATTTCAAAGCGGCCCCGGATTACAAGCCGAGCAAGGTGGATTGGCTGGAAGGTGCCTGGGACGGCATTGGGCTTGCTACCGACGGCAAGCGCCGTGGCGAGACGGGCGTCGCACGAAAAACGCTCCTCAAAATCGGCGAGACGCTCGCACGGGTACCCGAAGCGATCAACGTCAACAGCAAAATTGTCCGCCAGTTGAAAGCCAAGCAGAAGATGTTTGCGACCGGGGACGGAATCGATTGGGGAACGGCCGAAGCCCTCGCCTTCGGTGCCCTTTTGTGGGAAGGCGTGCCGGTCCGGCTCAGCGGCCAGGACTGCACCCGCGGCACGTTCTCCCATCGCCACGCCGCCCTTGTCGACCAGGATACGGAGGCGAAATATTACCCTCTCGACCATCTGAAAGATGGCCAGGCGGCCTTTGAAGTTCTCGACAGTCCGCTATCGGAAGCGGGCGTGCTCGGCTTCGAATATGGCTACACAATGACGGAACCCAATGTGCTGGTGCTGTGGGAGGCGCAATTCGGCGACTTTGCAAACGGTGCCCAGGTCATCATCGACCAGTTCATCGCGTCTGCTGAAAGCAAGTGGATGCGGATGTCCGGCCTCGTCCTGCTGCTGCCCCATGGCCATGAGGGCCAGGGACCGGAACATTCCTCCGCCCGGCTGGAGCGTTACCTGCAGCTTTGCGCGGAAGACAACCTCCAGGTCGCAAATTGCACGACGCCGGCCAATTATTTCCACATCCTGCGGCGGCAGATAAACCGTAGCTTTCGCAAGCCCCTCATCCTGATGACCCCAAAATCCCTGCTGCGCCACAAGCGGGCCGTCTCGACGCTGAAAGAGATGGAAAAGGGCTCGACGTTCCACCGGGTATTGCCGGATCCGATGAAACTTGTCGCCGGCAAAAAGGTGAAGCGCGTCGTTCTTTGCTCAGGCAAAATTTATTACGACCTTGAACAGGAGCGCGACGCCCGGAAAATCCGCGACGTCGCACTTGTTCGGGTCGAACAGCTCTACCCTTTCCCGGCGGACAGCATCACCGAACAATTGCAGAAATATCCAAATGCCGAAGTCGTCTGGTGCCAGGAAGAACCAAAAAATATGGGCGCATGGACCTTCCTTGACCGCCGCATGGAAACCGTCCTGGCCGAGATGAAACACAAGGCCGCGTGGCCGGCTTATGTGGGCCGGGCGGAAGCGGCCTCCCCGGCAACCGGGCTTTTGCGCACCCACAACCAGCAACAGGCAGAAATCGTGGACAACGCCCTAACCCCGTCGTAACGAGCGATGTCATCCCTGGAACCAAATCCACCCCTGCCATCTAATCGGCAGCCGCATGCCCCGGGTTTTCAAGAAGGAAAGTTTGAGAAAAAATGGCAAAGGAAATCGTCGTCCCCGCCCTTGGCGAATCGGTAACGGAAGCAACCGTCGCCAAATGGTTCAAAGCCGTCGGCGACACCGTCACCGCCGATGAGCCGCTTCTCGAACTTGAAACGGACAAGGTAACCCTTGAAATCCCGGCACCGGCCACCGGCAAGCTGAGCGAGATCGTTGCCGCCGATGGTGCCGACGTTGCCGTCGGTGCCGTGCTGGGACGGATCGAGGAAGGTAGCGCAGCAGCCGCCTCCAAGCAGGCAACGGCGGAAGCATCCCCGGCCCCTGCCACACCGGCCGCACCCAGCCAGGAACCCGCCGCACAACCCGCCGCACCGGCGGCATCGGCCACGCCCACTGCGGCGCCAAAAGCCGAAATGTCGCTCGCGCCATCCGTCCGCAAGCTCGTCGAGGAAAATCGCCTGGACGCAGCCGCCATCTCCGGCACCGGCAAGGATGGCCGCCTGACGAAGGGCGACGTGCTTGCCCATCTCGAAACCGGTTCCGACATAAGCGCAAAGGGCGCGCCTGCGGAAGAACGCGTTCGCATGTCCCGGCTGCGCAAACGCGTCGCCGAACGCCTCAAAGACGCGCAAAACACGGCGGCCATGCTAACCACCTTTAACGAGGTCGACATGAGCGCCCTTAAAAAGGCCCGCGCCGAATACCGCGACGCTTTTGAGAAAAAACACGGCGTCCGGCTTGGCTACATGTCCTTCTTCATCAAGGCCGCCGTCCTTGCGCTCAAGGAAATTCCCGAGGTCAACGCCCAGATCGAGGGCGACGAGATCGTCTACAAGAATCATTACGACATCGGCGTTGCCGTCGGCTCGCCGAACGGCCTGGTCGTGCCGGTTCTTCGCAACGCCGATCATTTTGGATTTGCCGAAATCGAAAAACAGATCGGTGCTTTTGGCGCGCGCGCGCGCGACGGCAAGCTAACCATGGACGACCTGACCGGCGGCACGTTCACCATTTCAAATGGCGGCGTCTTTGGCTCCCTGCTTTCCACGCCGATCATCAATCCGCCACAATCCGCCATTCTTGGCATGCATAAGATTCAAGACCGGCCCATGGCCATCGATGGCAAGGTTGAAATCCGGCCGATGATGTATCTGGCGCTGACCTACGATCACCGACTGGTTGACGGCCGCGAGGCCGTGACCTTCCTGGTTCGCGTCAAGGAATGCATCGAGGCCCCGGAACGGATCCTTCTTGACCTTTAAAAGCCGGCGAATAAAGGAAGGCCCCCATGAGCAAAGATGTGAGCAAAAATAAATTCGACGTCCTTATCATCGGTGGCGGACCGGGCGGCTATGTCGCCGCCATCCGCGCCGCCCAGCTTGGGTTGCGCACGGCCTGCGTCGATGCGCGCGGGCCCCTTGGCGGGACCTGCCTGAACGTCGGCTGCATTCCTTCAAAGGCGTTGCTGCATTCCAGCCATCATTTTGAACTGGCCGAACACGGCATGGCCGAACACGGCATCAAACTTGGCAAGCCAAGCCTTGACCTTGCCGCCATGATGGCGCGAAAGGAAAAAATCGTCGATGGCCTGACAAAAGGCATCGCCTTTCTTTTCAAGAAAAACAAGGTCACCCATTTCAACGGCAAGGGCAGCATCAAAGGCCCAGGTAAAGTGATTGTCGACGTCGGCGGCAAGAAAACCGAACTGACGGCGACATCAATTGTCATCGCCACCGGTTCGGACGTGGCGCCACTTCCCGGCGTGACGATTGACGAAAAGAAAATTCTAAGCTCCACCGGCGCGCTGGCCCTGAAAAAAATGCCAAAGCGCCTTGCCGTCATCGGCGCGGGCGTCATCGGACTGGAACTTGGCTCCGTCTGGCGACGGTTGGGCGCGGACGTCACCGTGCTTGAATATCTGGACCGCATCCTGATGCCGATGGATGGCGAGCTTGCCAAGGGCGCTCAAAAAATTCTTTCCAAACAAGGCATTGCTTTTAAACTTGGCGTGAAGGTCACGGCGGCCAAAGCGACAAAATCAGGCGTCGAGTTGCGTTTCGAGCCGGCCAAGGGCGGCGACACCCAGACCCTTGTCGCGGACGCCGTTCTCGTTGCCATCGGGCGCAGGCCCTATACGGAAGGCCTGGGCCTGGACGCGGCAGGCGTTGCGACGGACGAAAAGGGCCGGGTGATAATCGACGACCGTTTTCAGACAAATGTTGCCAACATCTATGCCATCGGCGACGTCGTGCGCGGCGCCATGCTCGCCCATAAGGCCGAAGACGAAGGCATTGCCGTTGCCGAAATTCTTGACGGTCAGGCGGGCCATGTGAATTACGATGCCATTCCCGGCGTCGTTTACACCGCACCCGAAATTGCCGCAGTCGGAAAAACCGAGGAAGACTTAAAAGCAGCGGGCACCGATTACAAAATCGGTAAATTTCCCTTTCAGGCGAACAGCCGGGCCCACACAAGCGGCGAAATTGAAGGCTTTGTGAAAATCCTTGCGGACAAAAAAACAGACCGCGTACTGGGCGTACATATCGTCGGGCCCGTCGCCGGTGAATTGATCGCCGAAGCCGGCCTGGCGATGGAATTCGGCGCCTCGGCGGAAGACATTGCGCGCACCTGCCATGCCCATCCGGGTTACGGCGAAGCGGTCAAGGAAGCGGCCATGGCCGTCGATGGCCGCGCCATCCACTCTTAACCCACGGCTTTGGAAAAGCGGCTTCCCGACATGCTTCGCCGCTGGACCCGCCGGGTCTTTGGGGTTCTGTTTCTGATTGCCGGCGTGGCCGGTCTTTTCCTGCCCATCCTCCAAGGCATTCTTTTCCTGCTGATCGGAACGCTGCTGCTGGCCGGTGACTCCATCTGGGTGCGGCGGCGGATCGCAAGCCTCAACCGCCGCTATCCCAAAAGCTACGCCCAGTTCCGAAAATGGCGGAAGAAATTCCAGCCGAAGAAACGCGTGCGTTAAAAACGCTCGCGTTAAAATGCGTGCGGATTGAAAATAGCCCTATCGGCGCGCGCGCGGATGGGCCTTGTCATAGACTTTCCGCAGACCCGCCGTGTCCACTTCCGTGTAGCGCTGGGTGGTGGAAAGCGACGCGTGGCCCAGCAATTCCTGGATCGAACGCAGATCGCCACCACCGGCCAGCAGATGGGTGGCAAAGCTGTGGCGAAGCGCGTGGGGCGTTGCCGTTTCCGGCAAACCCAGTTGCGCACGCAGGCGACGCATTTCCTTCTGCACAATCGCCGCCTGCAACCGTTTGCCGCGCAGGCCGACAAACAGCGGGTCTTCGGGCACAAACGAAAAGGGACAGGTCGCCAGGTAATCCGCCACCGCCTCGCGGACGACAGCCAAAACCGGCACGATGCGTTCCTTCGATCCCTTGCCGAGCACACGCAGCGCCTCGCCCGATGGCGCCTGGTTCTGGTTCAGACCAAGCGCCTCGCCAATGCGAAGGCCGCAACCATAAAGCAGCGTGAAAATGGCGGCATTGCGTTTCGCAATCCATGCCTTTTCAGGCACCGGCTTAGCCCCCGGCTGCCCGGCACCCGCCGACGCCGCGATGGTGGCGATGGCATCGGCCGCGTCAAGCGCCCGGGGGATGGTGTGGGGCGCACGCGGCGCACGGATGGCGGCGATGGCTGGGTTGTGCAGAAAGCCGCGCCGATCCAGAAAGCGGAAAAAACCGCGCAAAACGGAAAGCGCGCGCGCAATGGAGACTTTGGCCTTGTTGGCCCGGAGCTCAAACGCCAGCCACGCCCGAAAATCGGCAGCGACCAGCCCGCCAAGGGCGGCGAATCCAGGGGTCCGGCCCAGATGATCGGTCAGAAATTCAAGGAAGGCGGCCAGATCGCGCCCATAGGCACCCGTTGTATGGGCCGTGTAGCGGCGCTCGGAAACAAGCCAGACCTCCCATTCCAAAATGGCCGCCGCCAGTTCGGGATCTGCCGAAAAAGAGGCGCGCTTTCCCATGCCACCTAAAGGATGGACTGGCCCGTCTTCTGCCAATCGGCAAGAAAGGCAGCGAGGCCCTTGTCGGTCAAAGGATGCTGGAACAACTGCCGCAACACTTTTGGCGGCACGGTGACAACATGGGCCCCCATTTTTGCCGCCTCGACCACATGCATGGGATGGCGGATCGAAGCCACCAGCACCTCGGTCGTAAAGTGCTCATATTGTTCGTAAATCTGGCAGATATCGTCAATCAGCCCCATGCCGTCCTCGCCAATGTCGTCGAGACGACCGACGAATGGGGAAACAAAACTGGCCCCCGCTTTGGCTGCCAGGATTGCCTGGGCCGCCGAAAAGCAAAGCGTCACATTCACCATCGTGCCGTCATTGCGAAGCTCCCGACAAGCGCGAAGCCCGTCCGGTGTCAGCGGCACTTTGACGGTGATGTTCTTTGCAAGCTGGGCCAGTTTGCGCCCTTCCTTGACCATCGTTTCGTGATCCGTCGCCGTCACTTCGGCGCTGACCGGGCCGTCAACGATGCTGCAAATCTCTTTCACGACTTCGAAAAAGTCCTGACCCGTCTTGGCAACAAGGGTAGGGTTCGTCGTCACCCCGTCGAGCAGACCGCTCGCGGCGAGATCGCGGATTTCCTGAAGGTCGGCGGTATCAACAAAAAATTTCATATGAACTTCCTGGCAAAATTGCCGAAGGTGAGCTTTGCAAAGGTAGAATGGGGCGGCAGGTCCATGCGCGGACCTTCAAGCGCCTTAACGTAGAGTGTAGTCCATGCCACCCGCCCGTGCCAATGTTCGAACCGACGAAACGGAAATGCGCCTGCCCGTGCTGTTGCCGTTGCGCCTTTCGCATCCCTACGATTATGCCGCGTCACCGGACAGCGACATCCGCCCGGGCGATTATGTGCGCGTGCCCCTTGGCGGGCGCGAAGCGATTGGCGTCGTTTGGGACAAGGGTTCAAACATGGGCAACGCCGCGCCCAAAACGGGCCGCGTCATCCGGCTGAAAGCCATCCGCGAAATTCTGCCCGGCCCGCCGATGCCGGCAAACTTGCGGCGCTTCGTTGAATGGGTCGCCGCCTACACGATGACGCCACCGGGGCTGGTCCTGCGCATGACCATGCCCATCCCCGAAGCGCTGCGCCCGGCCCCGGCGACGATGGGGCTTCATCTATGCCCCGGCATGACGACGGCAGGGAAGCGCCTCACGGCGAAGCGCTTGCAAGTCATTGGTTTTCTTAGATGTTCCTGGAACAACCCGCTGACAAAGGCCGCCCTTGCAAAGCAGGCCGGGGTCGGCGCGGGTGTCGTTCAGGGGCTTCTCGAAGCAGGCCTGCTTGAAAAAACGCCCATGGCCGCAGCCAGGGTCGCGCAACCCGATGGCGACAAGCCCGGCCCAAAACTTTCAAAATCGCAAGAGACCGCCGCAAAAAAACTAACCCAGGCCGTTGCAGATGGAACTTTTCAGCCCTTCCTCCTTGACGGGGTAACGGGTTCCGGCAAGACGGAAGTTTATTTCGAGGCCATCGCCAAAGCGCTTCACGCAGGCAAGCAGGCGCTGGTCCTGCTGCCCGAAATTTCCTTAAGCGCCCAATGGCTGGCCCGTTTCGACGCGCGCTTCCATGCGCGGCCGGTCGTCTGGCATTCCGGACTTGGCGGGGCGAAGAGGCGGCGCAATTTCCGCGCCATTGCGTGTGGGGAAGCGCGCGTCGTCGTCGGGGCCCGCTCGGCGCTTTTCCTTCCCTTTCCCGAACTTGGTCTTCTCATTGTCGATGAAGAACACGACGCCTCCTACAAACAGGAAGACGGCGTCATCTACCAGGCGCGCGACATGGCCATCGTGCGGGCAAAACTGGAAAAATGTCCGATTGTGCTGGCCTCCGCCACGCCGTCCCTTGAGACGATGCGCAACGCCGAAACCGGCCGGTATGCGCGCGTGCATCTGCCGGTTCGCCACGGCGGCGCCGATCTGCCCAAGGTGCGGCTGATCGACCTTCGCAAAGATCCCCCGCCACGCGGCAAGTGGCTCTCCCCGATCTTGCGGGATGCGGTTGCCGATACCCTGGCCCGTGGCGAGCAGGCGATGCTGTTTTTAAACCGGCGCGGTTATGCGCCGCTGACGCTGTGCCGAAAATGCGGCCACCGCTTCCAATGCCCGGCCTGCACGGCCTGGCTGGTGGCCCATCGTCAGGCCTCCCGGCTGATTTGCCATCATTGCGGCTATTGCGAGCCCATGCCCGCCGCCTGCCCAGCCTGTGGCGGAGAGGCGACCCTGGTCCCATGCGGACCCGGCGTCGAACGGCTGGCAGAAGAGGCGACCGAGCTTTTTCCAGACGCGCGCATCGCCATCATGACAAGCGACACCGCCAGCACAGCCGCCGCTGCGGCAAGCCTCGTCCAGCGCATGCAGACGGGCGAGATCGACCTTCTCATCGGCACCCAGATCATGGCCAAAGGGCACCATTTCGCGAATCTCACCCTTGTCGGCGCAATTGATGCCGATCTTGGCCTTGCCGGGGGCGATTTGCGCGCAACAGAGCGCTGTTACCAGATGCTTCACCAGGTTTCCGGTCGGGCGGGGCGGGAAGCGCGCCCAGGCACCGCCTATCTTCAGACCCACCAGCCAGAAACACCGGTCATGGTGGCCCTGGCCGCAGGGGCCCGTGACCGCTTCCTTGCCATAGAGGCCCAGGCGCGCGAGGAAGGTGCCCTGCCACCCTTCGGCAAGCTGGCCGCCCTTATCCTTTCCGGCACCGATGCCGGACGCGTCGAACGCTATGCCCGGCACTTGCGCCGGGCAGCCCCACAGGACAGCACCATTCACGTCTTTGGCCCCGCACCGGCCCCCCTTGCCACCCTGCGCGGCAAGTACCGTTTTCGCCTGCTGGTGAAGGCGCACGCGCAGGCACCTCTCCAAAAGATGCTCCATGGCTGGCTCGCCCCCCTGGGGCCGCCGGCAGGCGTAAAACTGCAGATCGACATCGACCCGTACAGCTTCCTCTAAAGAAGCCGGGAAGCATCTCAAAGAAACAGGAAAGTGCCGACCTGTATCGAGTGCAATACCGTTGCAACCCCAAGACCCCTATGTTAGATATCCGCTGAATTTTTAGGGAGGCTGCTTTCGCAAAGCGGGCGCAGGCCTTCCCACGAAAGGGACAACCCTCCACCATAAGGAGCGCCTTGCTTAATAGGATCTCCTTCGGGTCGGTTTTGTCCCGCAATAGGCGTCTTTAAAGGATCTAAGCCCTTGTCATCGGAAGTCACCGGTGTTTCCGGTCTCGCCAGTCGCTATGCCAACGCCCTCTTCGAGCTTGCCGACGAGCAAGCCGCCCTGGATACGGCTGCGGCCGATCTGGGCACATTGGAAGCGCTGCTGGGCGAAAGCGCCGATCTTTATCGCATGATCCGCTCGCCCATCCTCTCCCGCAAGGATCAGGCGCAAGCCATTGGCGCGATTGCCCACCGGGCTGATTTCTCCACCCTGGTTACAAATTTACTGGGCCTTCTTGCCAGGAAACGCCGCCTGTTTGCGTTGCCTGCCGTCACCGAGGCTTACCGTCGGCTTCTCGCCACCAGACGCGGCGAAGTAACGGCCAACGTCACCTCGGCTCAGGCCCTGAACGAAGATCAACTTGGCGCCATCCGGCGCGCCCTCAAGCAAGCCACAGGCAACGACGTTTTCATCCAGACCCGGGTGGATTCAAGCCTTCTTGGCGGTCTTGTTGTGCAGATAGGATCCCGGATGGTTGACAATTCTCTACGCTCGCAATTGGAACGCTTGAAGATCGTCATGAAGGGAAGTGCGTAATGAAAATCGGAGCTGCGGAAATTTCCGCCATTCTCAAAAAGGAAATTGCAGAATTCGGGACCGAAAGCACGGTCAGCGAAGTGGGACAAGTCTTGTCTGTCGGCGACGGCATAGCCCGCGTTTATGGGCTCGACAATGTGCAAGCCGGTGAAATGGTTGAATTTCCCGGCGGCATCCGTGGCATGGCACTGAACCTCGAGGAGGACAATGTCGGCATCGTCATTTTTGGCGATGACCGGAACATCCGCGAAGGCGACACCGTCAAGCGCACCGGCCAGATTGTCGAAGTGCCGGTCGGCAAAGGGCTGCTGGGACGCGTCGTCGACCCCCTGGGGAACCCCCTTGATGGCAAAGGCCCCATCGAATCGGACAACACGCAGCGGGTGGACGTCAAGGCACCCGGCATCATTCCACGTCGTTCCGTACACGAGCCGATGCAGACGGGCCTCAAAGCAATCGACGCCTTGATCCCGGTCGGCCGCGGCCAGCGCGAATTGATCATCGGCGACCGTCAGACAGGAAAGACGGCGATTGCCATCGACACGATTTTGAATCAAAAAGCGGTCAACGATACGGATGACGAGTCAAAGAAGCTCTATTGCATCTATGTCGCCATCGGCCAGAAGCGCTCGACCGTGGCCCAGATTGCCAAAACGCTGACCGAAAGCGGCGCGATGGACTACACCATCATCGTCGCCGCCACCGCGTCGGACCCGGCACCGCTTCAGTTCCTGGCCCCCTATTCGGGTTGCACGATGGGCGAATATTTCCGCGACAACGGCATGCACGCACTGATCGTTTATGATGATCTGTCGAAGCAGGCCGTCGCTTACCGGCAAATGTCGCTGTTGCTACGTCGTCCGCCGGGGCGCGAAGCCTATCCGGGGGACGTTTTTTATCTTCACTCTCGCCTTCTGGAACGCTCGGCGAAGATGAGCGAGGATCACGGCGGCGGTTCCCTTACCGCCCTTCCCATCATCGAAACCCAGGCCGGCGACGTGTCTGCCTATATTCCGACGAACGTGATTTCGATCACGGACGGTCAGATCTTTCTTGAAACGGACCTTTTCTACCGTGGCATTCGCCCGGCGGTGAATGTCGGCCTGTCGGTGAGCCGCGTTGGCTCAGCCGCCCAGATCAAGGCGATGAAGCAGGTTGCCGGCTCGATCAAGCTTGAACTTGCCCAGTTCCGCGAGATGGAAGCCTTCGCGCAATTCGGCTCGGATCTGGACGCCGCCACGCAACAGCTGCTTAATCGCGGCAAGCGGCTGACGGAATTGTTGAAACAGGACCAGTATTCGCCGCTTCCCGTCGAAGAACAGGTGGTTGTTATCTTTGCGGGTGTGAAGGGCTATCTCGACAAAATCGAGGTCGCGGACATCACGCGCTTTGAAGAGCAGCTGCTCTCCGAAGTCCGCGCAAAGGGTGCCGCCATTCTGGAAAAAATCCGGACGGAGAAAAAGCTCTCCGACGCAACGGAAGCCGAGCTTAAAACCCTCCTCGATCATTTCAGCAAGACCTTCGCCTAGCCGCCAGGGATCGGATCGCGCCTTATGCCTAGTCTCAAGGATCTTCGCACCCGGATCACATCCGTCCAGTCAACGCAGAAAATCACGTCTGCGATGAAGATGGTGGCGGCGTCCAAGCTGCGCCGCGCCCAAGAGCAGGCCGAAGCGGGCCGGCCCTATGCCAACCGGATGGAACGCATGGTTGGTTCGCTTGCTGACAGCCTGCGCGCGTTCGAGGCAGCGCCGAAACTTCTCATCGGCACCGGCGACGACACGACGCATCTGCTGATCGTTGCAACCTCGGACCGGGGACTTTGCGGCGGGTTTAATTCCTCGATCGTACGTGCCGCGAAAGCGCGACTGCGTTCGCTTGCCGCCCACGGCAAGCAGGCAAAAATTATTTGCGTCGGGCGCAAGGGGCATCTGCAATTGCGGCGGGAATATGGCAGCATCATTCTTGCTGCGATCCCCGGCCCCAGCAAAGGGAACGTCACCTTTAAAAACGCGGAGGACATCACCAACCGCATCGTCGCCCTTTTCGAAGAAGGCGCGTTCGATGTCTGCACGGTGATCTATAACAAATTTATCTCGGCCATCTCCCAAGAGGTGACGGAACGTCAGCTTATTCCCTTCCCCGCCTCCGAAGAAGAAGACGGAAAGGCGGACGGCTTGGACGCAGTCTATGAATACGAGCCAGAAGAAGAATTGCTTCTTGCCCAGCTGTTGCCTGAAAATCTTGGGGTTCAGATCTATCGCGCCCTGCTTGAAAACGCGGCAAGCGAACAAGGCTCGAGAATGGCGGCCATGGACAACGCCACACGCAACGCAGGCGATTTGATCGACCAGTTGAAGCTTAGCTACAACCGGACGCGCCAAGCGTATATCACGAAGGAATTGATGGAAATCGTATCCGGCGCCGAGGCGCTCTAAGAGACGGTTCCGACGAAGGGCCGAGAGGAAGAAAGAACATGGCAGGACAAACCGGTAAAATTACACAAGTACTTGGCGCCGTCATTGACGTGCAGTTCGAAGGCGAATTGCCACGTATTTTGAACGCGCTTCATTGCGACAACCACGGCAACCTTCTGGTTCTGGAAGTTGCCCAGCATCTGGGTGAATCAACCGTCCGCACGATTGCAATGGATTCGGCGGAAGGGCTCGTTCGCGGTCAGAAAGTGACCGATACCGGAGAGCCGATCAGCATGCCAGTGGGACCGGAAACCCTCGGTCGCATCATGAATGTCATCGGCGACCCCATCGACGAGCGCGGCCCGATCAAGACGAAAAAGAGACTGCCGATTCACCGTTCTGCCCCAAGTTTTCAGGATCAGTCTACGGAAGCGGAAATTCTCATCACCGGCATCAAAGTCGTCGACCTGCTGGCCCCTTACGCGAAGGGCGGCAAGATCGGGCTGTTCGGCGGTGCCGGCGTTGGCAAGACCGTCATTATCATGGAGCTCATCAACAACATCGCGAAGGCCCATGGTGGCGTTTCCGTTTTTGCCGGCGTTGGCGAACGGACGCGTGAGGGGAACGATCTTTACCACGAGATGATCGAGTCCGGCGTTATCAAGCTGGACGGCGAGGGATCGAAGGCGGCGCTGGTTTATGGCCAGATGAACGAGCCTCCCGGCGCGCGCGCGCGTGTGGCCCTTTCCGGCCTGACGGTTGCGGAATATTTCCGCGACGAAGAGGGGCAGGACGTTCTTTTCTTCGTCGACAACATTTTCCGCTTTACCCAGGCTGGTTCCGAAGTCTCCGCCCTTCTTGGCCGCATTCCCAGCGCGGTTGGCTATCAGCCAACCCTTGCCACCGACATGGGCACGCTTCAGGAGCGCATCACGACGACGAAAAAAGGTTCCATCACGTCGGTTCAGGCGATCTATGTGCCAGCCGATGACTTGACGGACCCGGCGCCGGCAACGTCCTTTGCCCATCTTGATGCGACGACCGTGCTGTCGCGCCAGATCGCCGAGCTTGGCATCTATCCGGCGGTCGATCCTCTCGATTCGACCTCCCGCATGCTGGACCCGCGCATCGTCGGCGAGGAACATTACAAGGTCGCCCGTGACGTCCAGGTGGTGTTGCAGGCTTACAAATCGCTTCAGGACATCATCGCCATTCTCGGCATGGACGAGCTTTCAGAAGAAGACAAGCTCACCGTTGCGCGGGCCCGTAAAATTCAGCGGTTCCTGTCCCAACCCTTCTTCGTGGCGGAAATCTTCACCGGCAAGTCCGGCGTTTTCGTCTCCCTCGAAGAAACGATCAAGGGCTTCAAGGGCATCGTTGCCGGCGAATATGACGACCTGCCGGAGGCGGCTTTCTACATGGTCGGCACGATCGACGAAGCGATCGCGAAGGCGAAGGAGATGGCCGCGGAAGCGGCCTAGGGAGTGCATTCATGACCGACAAGGTCGCTTTCGAGCTCGTTTCCCCGGAAAAGCTTCTGATTTCCCGCAACGTCGATTTTGTCGTCGTCCCGGGCGAAGAGGGGGATTTCGCCGTGCTGCCGGGCCATGCGCCGCTACTTTCAGGCATGCGCGCCGGCATCATCGAAATTCATGAGGAAGGCAGCGAGAAAACAGGCCTTTTCATCACTGGCGGCTTCGCAGAGGCGACGCCGACGCGGTGCACGGTGCTGGCCAGGGACGTCACGCCCATGGCCGACATGGACCGCACGCAGATCGAACAGCGCCTCGCGAACGCAAAGGACGACCTTGGGCTTCACGCTGAAGACACGAACGCCCAGGGAGAACTTGCCGTCGCAGAGGCCATGTTGACGGCGATAAATTCCTGGGAAAAGGCCTAGCCGCCACCCGGCTTTGCCCACCAGAGCCGCCTGCCTCTTCCTTGGCAGAGCCATGCGCCCGATCTATACTTTTCAAAGCCTGAAAAAACGAGATGCCAGCATGTCCGCAAAATGGGCGCTTGACGATATTCCCTGGGAAAAATTTGACCCCGGCAAGGTGAACCCGGATCTGCTTCGCACCGTCAAAGCGGCCAGCCTTGTCGAACGAAATGCAGATGACTACGCCGTTTATCTCTGCAACGTCTTTCACGACGACCCGGAATTTCAGCAGGCAGTTCGCCATTGGGCTATTGAAGAATGCCAGCATGGCGAAGCGCTGCGCCGCTGGGCGGAAATGGCCGATTCCAGCTTTGATTTTGAGAAAAGTTTCCGCCGTTTTACCGAGGGCTTCCAGATTCCCCTCGAAGTTTCCCAGTCGGTTCGCGGCTCGCGCACCGGGGAATTGATCGCGCGCTGCGTGGTCGAGGTCGGAACCAGCGCAAATTATTCTGCCATTGCCGACGCATCGGACGAGCCGGTGCTGAAAAAAATCAGTCAAAACATCGCTGGCGACGAATTTCGGCATTACAAACTTTTCTACACGCATATGAAGCGTTATTGCGCGGTTGAACGTCCAAGCCTGCTTTTTCGTTTGCGCATTGCCTTTGGACGCATCCTTGAATCGGAAGATGACGAGCTGGCCTTTGCCTATTTCTGCGCCAATGACGAACCCGAACCCTATGAGCGCAAGAAAAGCAACGCCGCCTATATGCAACGCACCTATCGCTGTTTGGAACGGCGCCATTTGGAACGCGCAATTGCGATGACGATGAAGGCGGCAACGCTGCACCTGAACGCGCATGTGCTTCGCCTGCTTGCCCGGCTGGCCTACCGTTTCATGCGCTGGCGGGCGCAAAACGTCAGCACCTGACCCCGTTCCGTCCGTTACGTCTTTTCTGAAAATTCCCGCATGACGGGCGCAAATTCCGTCACCAGACCTTCGTACAGCCGGCGTTTGAAGGGAATGGCCAGATCGGGCAGCGTTTCAAAGGCGGCCCAGCGCCAATCCCGAAATTCCGGCTGTTCGCCATCGATGCAGATGTCGCAATCCTCTCCCAGAAACCGAAGAACGAACCATTTTTGTTGCTGGCCGCGATAGCTTCCTCCCCAGATTTTTCGAAGAAGCGTTTTGGGAAGGTCGTAAAAATACCAATCCCTGCTTGTGGCAATAATTTCCGCAGCGTTCGTACCCACTTCCTCTTGCAACTCGCGCAAGGCGGCTTCTTCCGGCGTCTCGCCGGGTTCGATCCCCCCTTGTGGCATTTGCCACGCGTCGCCCGGCATGTCGATGCGACTGCCGACAAAGACCCGACCGGCCGGATTTAAAAGCAGCATGCCGACGCCCAGCCGGTAGGGTTTTGCCTCAGGCTTAGCCGGGGCTTTCGCTTGTGTGCTCATTCTGGTTTTTTGGCTGGCTTTTTAGCCGGCTTTTTGGCCCCGACAAGCGCGCTGACCGGGGCCAGGACGAGGCCTTTTTTCTGCAGGGTCGGAATCCAGGCCGCAAGCCGTTCGAGGGTGACCGGATAGGGAAAAGCGATGCCGACCGCATAGCCCTGGCGGTGGGCGAGGATTTCAAGGGCTTCGAGTTCCCGGTCGATGGCAATTCTGGAAGCCTGGTTATCAAGAAAGCGGTTGTTTGCCACCCAGGGCAGCGCCAATTCATCGGCCACCTGTGGCACCAGGCTGCGCGCAGACGAGCGGCTGTCGAGAAAGAGAAGGCCCCGGCTTTTCAGCACCTTCAGAACAGGCTTTAACGCCTCCGCCGACGTCGTAAAACGCGAGCCCATGTAATTTGTCACGCCCACATAGCCGGCGACGCGCGAAAGCGTCCATTCAAGCCGGTCGAGATTGCGCGCCGGGCTCAGGCTTGTCAGCAGCGCCTGGGGACCGGGATCGTTTGCCGGATAGTTCAGCGGCTCCATGGGCAGGTTGAGCAGCGCCTCGTGACCCGCCACCCGCGAGAGCCGCATCCAATAAAGCAAATTCTCCGCATAGGGCGCAAAGGCAAGGGTGACCGTGCCGGGAAGATCCTGAATGGCACCTTCCGTCGCCGCATCGCTTAAACCCAGCCAGTTGACGACAATCGCAATCCGCGGGCGCGCATCCGTCTGATCGAAAGGCCGGGCATAGACTTGCCAGGGTTGGCGCCCATCGCTTGCGATCGTCGGCAAAGGCCCTTTTTGGCCTTCTTCGACAAGGTCGGGATCCGGTATCGGCGACAGGGATATATCGGTCGCCGGGCGCAAAGGCTCCGGCATCGCCGCTTCAACCTCGGGCGCTTCGGGCTCAGGCGTCACAGGCGCGGGCATTTCTTGTGCCGCGCTTTCCGGCGTAACCACTGCCGGTGGTATTGCCGGTGGTATTCTCAACAGGGGTGGCGGCAGCTTTACAGTGATGCCTGCCGAAATTTTATGTCGCTCCGATGCCGGCTGTTCTCCAACGACGAAAAGCCAGCCGATGCCGCCGCCAATCAGCAAAATCAGGATGGCCCAGCTTGTTGCAAGAAGACTCATACCGTTTTTGGTTTCTGTCGGTCGGTAACGCATCTTCTTTCCTGACTGTCGCAAGAGGGATCTCAGGAGGGCGGCCGTTGAAGCCAGTCTGAATAAAGGGAGACGCCCCGAATGAGATCAAGGGCGCGCAGCAATTGGTAATCTTTCAACGCCGCTTCCTTTTTTTCAGGCTTTTTCGTTTTCGGGCTCGCCTCTTCGTTCGTCAAGGCACCCCGCAAATTTTCCTCGCGCGAACGTTCAACGGCTTTCAGCTTTTCAAGCCGCGCCGGTTCGACAAGAATATCGGGATCGATCCCCTTCGCCTGAATGGAGCGCCCAGATGGCGTATAGTAACGCGCCGTCGTCAAGCGCATAGCGCCATATTTCCCAAGCGGGACAATGGTTTGCACGGACCCTTTGCCAAAGGAGCGGGTGCCGAGCACGATCGCCCGATGGTGATCCTGAAGCGCACCGGCAACGATTTCCGAAGCCGACGCCGAACCACCATTGATCAAAACAACAATCGGCAGACCGTCTACCAAATCACCAGAGCGCGCACTAAACCGTTGCACATCCTCCATCGATCGGCCGCGCGTCGAAACAATCTCGCCCTTCTCAAGAAACGCATCGGAAACGGCGATGGCCTGATCCAGAAGACCGCCGGGGTTGTTGCGAAGGTCCAGGACAAGGCCTTGCAGATTGCCGCCTTTCTCTTTTCGAAATTTTGCAATCGCTTTTTCGAGATTGCTTTCCGTCTGTTCGTTAAATGAACTGACGCGGACGTAACCGATATCGCCTTCCATTCGCGAACGAACGGATTTAATTTTAATTTTTGCGCGCGTAATGGTTACATCGATCCGATCGCTTCCCTCACGGCGAATGGTCAATTTGATTTTTTTGCCGACGTCGCCCCGCATTTGTTCAACCGCCTGTTGTAGCGTTAGCCCCATGACCGGCTGGTCATCAAGATGCGTGATGTAGTCGCCGGTCTGAATGCCCGCGCGATAGGCCGGCGTATCGTCAATCGGCGACACGACCTTTACGAAACCGTTTTCCATCGTGACTTCAATGCCAAGGCCGCCAAACTCACCACGGGTACGGACCTGCATGTCTTCGAAATCTTTCGGGTTGAGATAGCCGGAGTGGGGATCAAGGGAGATCAGCATGCCGTTGATGGCCGCCTCGATCAGTTCCTTGTCTTCCACCTCATCGACATAGCTCGTGCGGACACGCTCAAACACCTCGCCCAGCAGGCCTAGTTGGCGGTACGTCTCGTCAGAGTCTTTTTCTTTTGCCTCAAGCGTTACGGAAAACAGAAACGCCACCGCAACAGTAGCCACCAGAACAAAAATACGCATTATCCGCTAACCTTGTTTTTTCCTGCCGCCAGCCATGGCAGCGGGTCGATGGATTGGCCTTTACGACGCAGTTCGACGTAGAGAGCCGGGCTTCCATGTGCCGGGTGTCCCATGATCCCTACGGGCTCCCCGGCAAGCACCCATTGGCCCACGGCCCCGTCAATCCGGAATAATCCAGCCAGTAGAGTATGATAGCCCTCGCTGTGGCGGATGATCAAGAGCCGCCCATACCCACGAAAGAGGCCCGCGAAGACGATCTGGCCATCGAAAGGGGCAATAACCTGGGCAGATTTCCGGGTTTCGATCTGAATGCCCTTGCTGGACATGCCCAGCTCCGTTTGCTCGCCATACTGGCGAACAAGCCTCCCACGCGCCGGCAGGGGAAGCGTCCCGCGCGCAGCCCGGAAGGAGGGAATGGCTTCTATGGGCAGGGGCGAAAACGCCTCGGTTTTCCGCGCGCGTTCCAGCCGTGCCAGAAGTTCGCGAAGGTCTTTCGCCTGTTCGCCTAATTTACGCAGCCGTRCAATTTCCTTTTTGCTTTCCGCGCGCGTCCTCTTTTTCAGCGACTGCTTGCGTGCAAGCAACCGCCCAAGCTGTTTCCGTTCTTTCGAAAGGGCCTTTGTCTCTTGCRCCAGATCGTCCTGCCGGCGTCCGATTTCCGCGCGCAAGCTTGAGAAAATCGCAAGCTCGCGACGCAAAGCGCCGGCTTTCGATTCGATCCTCGGAATGGCATAACGAATAAGCTGAATGCTGCGAACGGTGTCGATGGAACGCGCCGGCAAGACAAGAACCGCTTCCTGCGGAACAAGCGCCAACCGTTCAAGGGCTGCAAAAACATTTCCGAATTGATTGTGCTTTTGTTGCAACGCGTGCCGTCGCTCGGAAAGTTTGGCCTCAAGCCCGCCAAGCCGGCTTTCAAGGGAAGAAACGTTTTCCTCGCGTTCCTGTGCATTGCGCGCCGCGGCGATCATTCCCTTGCGGATGGTTCGAATGTTTTTCGCGAGCGCGTCGGCTTTTTTCTCAAGCGTCGCTTTGCGGCCAAGACCTTCCTCCATGGCACGCTCAACATCGCGCAGCTTCTGCCCCGGACTTTCGCCCCGCGCCGGCAAGGCCAGGCCTAGCAAAATCAGGACGAGCAAGACAGCGCCAGCCCCCATGCGATATCGCCACATGCGGCTATGCCTTCGCAGAGGGCACCGATACGCCGGCGCGATTGGAAACAAGAAGCGAATGGCCGGTCATCTCCTTTGGTTGCGGCAACCCAAGCAATTCAAGCAGGGTTGGCGCGACGTCGGCAAGCGTGCCGTCGGCAAGCGACGCCTTGGGTCCGTTCACCATCACAATGGGAACGGGCCCCAGGGTATGGGCCGTGTGCGGTTCGCCGCTGATTCCATCTTCCATTTTCTCGACATTGCCATGGTCGGCGGTAATCAGAAGCACGCCGCCGGCCTGGACCAGGGCAGCCGCCAGCCGCCCAAGGCAGCCATCGAGCGTCTCTACCGCCGCAATTGCCGCCGCAAGTTTGCCCGTATGGCCAACCATGTCACCATTTGCGTAATTCACAACGACCAGATCAAACCGGGACGCATTGATCGCTTCAACCAGGCGGTTCGTCACCTCATGGGCCGACATTTCTGGTTGCAGATCGTAGGTGGCGACTTTTGGCGACGGCACCAGAATTCGCTCCTCGCCAGGAAAACATTTCTCGCGGCCACCGTTCAGGAAAAAGGTCACATGGGCGTATTTTTCCGTCTCGGCGATACGAAGCTGCGTTTTCCCGGCCGCCGCCACGACCTCGCCGAGAATTCCCTTCAGTTCCGTGTTTGGAAAAAGGACAGCGTGGAACGCGCTTAGATCTTTTGAATATTCCGTCAGGCCAATGGCCGGTATCTGCGGAACGCTTTGCTGGCGCTTGAAATGGTCAAAATCCGGATCGAGCAAGGCGGCGAATATCTGTCGAACGCGATCCGCCCGGAAATTCGCTATCAACACGCCATCGCCTTCGTGGATGCCCTCATGCCCTTTGATGGCGACCGGGCGAACAAATTCGTCGGTCACGCCTTTGGCATAGCTTTTTGCAATCGCGGCCACCGGATCAACGGCTGCCACGCCGTGACCTTCAGCAAGGACGCGGTAAGCCTTTTCCGTCCGCTCCCAACGGTTGTCGCGATCCATCGCGTAATAGCGCCCGCAAAGGGTGGCAACCCGAAAACCGGGCAACGCTCCGGCTTCCGCCAGAAAGGCTTCAAGATACGCCTTCGCGCTTTGCGGCGGCGTGTCGCGGCCATCGAGGAAGACGTGCAGCGCCACCTTCACGCCCGCTGCGGCAAGCGTTCGCACCAGAAAAAGAATCTGTGCCTGGTGGGAATGCACACCGCCCGGCGAAAGCAACCCCATCAGATGGCAGGTGCCACCACGTGCCAAAAGCCTGGCGATGAAGGCCTGAAGGTCGGCGTTTCCGGCAAGGCTGCCGTCCTTGATTGCCGCATCAATCCGGGGCAGGTTCTGGGGAACGACGCGCCCGGCACCCAAATTCATGTGGCCGACTTCCGAATTGCCCATCTGCCCGGCGGGCAGACCCACATGGCTTTCGGATGCCTGCAACAACCCATGGGGGCAGGCCGCCAGAAACCGGTCCCAGTTCGGCGTTTGGGCCATGGCAATCGCGTTCATCTCACGCGCCTCACGGTGGCCCCATCCGTCAAGGATGCAAAGCACGACAGGGCGGCGTTTTTTGGCTGTTGGCATGGCGATTGTGGTCATTCGGGTTGTATAGGGGAAATCCCGGGGCGGCGGTAGCCCGACGCCGGAAATGCGCCAGCAAGGCCGGTTCTTTTTACGCGCCGGCGCCGCGGTGATAGGGATGGCCCAGCAAAATCTGCTGGGCGCGGTAAAGCTGTTCGGCAAGCATGGTGCGCACAAGCAGATGGGGCCAGATCATCGGCCCCAGGGAGAGCACAAAATTCGCCCGCTCAAAGGCGGCGCGATCCAACCCATCGGCCCCACCGATCAGCAGGCAAAGGGCCTGGGTCCCTTCGTCCCGCCAATGGCAGAGCCTGTCCGCAAACCCCTCGCTGGAAAGCGGCGTGCCGCCTGCGTCCAGGGCAACAACAATGGCACCTGCCGGAACCAGGGAAAGAAGCTTTGCCGTTTCCATCGCCTTGCGCCGGGCCGGCGGCAATTTCGCTTTTATATCGACTTCTTCAAGGGTGATCGGCCAGGACATCCGTCTGGCATAGGTATCGAAAAGGCTGCCCTCGGGGCCTTGGCGCGCGCGCCCGACGGCGAGGATGTGAATGGCAAAGGCCATCCGGCGTCTCTTAAGACCCCGACCCGGTCACACCGGTGGCCTGTTCCGAATCCGACATCGGCAAATCCCATATTTTTTCGAGATTGTAAAAGTCGCGCACCTCAGGCCGGAAAAGGTGAACAATCGTGTCAAAGGCATCAAGCAGAACCCAATCTCCTTGCTGCAGGCCTTCGACCGGCACGGTTTCAAAGCCTTCCGCCTTCAGCTTCTCGACGATGTGCTGCGCCATGGCCCCGATCTGCCGGGAGGACTGACCGGTGGCGATCATCATGCGATCCGCGATGTTGGATTTTCCTTCAAGCTCGATGACAACAATATCTTCTGCCTTGTCGTCCTCAAGAGAGGCCCGAATGATTTCTCCTGCTTTCTCGGAAGAAATAGGTTTTTTTTTATTTAGTATGGCTTGCCTCCTGATCGCCCGGGGGGATGCCCCGCCCCAGACCGAAAAAATGTGGCCCCACGCCCGGAACCATGCCCGGCCCCACGACCGAAACCGTGCCCACGCAACCGCGTCGCAGACACAGGACTTTGCGCCGTCTTGAGGAAAACCCAGGCCGGAGGTTTCCGGTCCGCCAGGTTTTTCGCAAAACGCTCTGGAAGACAGGCCTTCCCGTAATGCCGCGACGCCACCCCGGTCGCCGCCGAAAAAGCATAAGAAGGTCGGCTGAAAACTGCAATGGGCACGGTTGCAAAAATTGCGCGCCAGTCCCGCCAGCGGGAAATCTGGGCCAGATTGTCCGCCCCCATCAACCAGACAAAGCGATAACCGGGAAAAACACGCCGCAGGGCACAAAGCGTATCAATCGTGTAGCGGGTTTCAAATTGCGCTTCGAGATCCGTCACCCGGATGCGGGGGTGCCGGGCAATGGCCCTGGCACCGGACACGCGTTCTGCCAACGACGCCATGCCTTTTTCCGGCTTCAATGGATTCTGCGGTGAAACAAGCCACCACACCTCATCGAGGGCCAGGGCCTGCATGGCAAGCAGGCTGATATGGCGGTGCCCATCATGGGCCGGGTTGAACGAACCACCAAGAAGCCCGACGCGCAAATTGGGGCGCCGAACCGATGCGATAAAAACGCCACTTTCATCTTGCACGTTCAGGGGCGCACCTGCCCATCGCCAAGGACGTGGTATTTATAGGTGGTCAATTGTTCGACACCAACGGGCCCCCGCGCGTGCAAGCGTCCCGTCGCAATGCCGATCTCGGCCCCCATGCCAAATTCGCCGCCATCGGCGAATTGCGTCGAGGTGTTCTGCATGACAATTGCGCTGTCCACGCGATCCAGAAATTTTGCCGCCGCAGCACGATCCTCGGTCACGATTGAATCCGTGTGCTGTGAACCATAATGATTGATGTGCGCAATCGCCGCATCCACGTCATCGACCACACGCACGGAAAGGATCGCGTCCAGATATTCCGTCGTCCAATCCGCTTCCGTCGCCACCAGGGCCGCCGGGTAAAGCGCGCGTGTTTTTTCGTCGCCGCGAATCGTGCAACCGGCCTTCGCCAGATCGTCCAGAATCGGCGGCAAAAACCGTTCCGCCACCGTCGCGTCGATCAAAAGCGTTTCCATCGCGCCGCAAATACCAGGGCGGCGCATCTTCGCATTCACCGCAATCGCGCGCGCCTTCGCCAGATCGGCACCGCGATCAATGAAGACGTGGCAAATGCCATCGAGATGCCGGAAGACAGGAATCCGGCTTTCCCGGACCACGCGTTCAATCAACGACTTGCCACCGCGCGGCACGATCACGTCAATCGTCTCGGTCATCCGAAGCATCTCGCCAACGGCGGCGCGGTCCCGGGTGGGCACAATCTGTATAGCCGCCGCCGGCAGATCGGCACGTTTTAAACCGTGCTGCAACGCTTTCAGGATGGCGATAGCCGAATGAAAACATTCGGACCCGGGGCGAAGAAGAATGGCGTTGCCCGCCTTCAGGCACAGGCCGGCGGCGTCCGCTGTAACATTCGGGCGCGCCTCAAAAATCACACCGATAACGCCAAGGGGAACGCGCACACGGCGAATGCGAAGACCGTTCGGACGCGTCCACTCCGCCAGCACGTCACCGATGGGATCGTCCAGGGCGGCAATCGCTTCAAGGCTGGCGGCCATGGCCTCGACACGGGATTCGTCGAGTTGCAACCGATCAAGAAAGGCCTTGGTGATTTCCGGCTGCTGTTTTGCTTCACCAACGTCTTGTTCGTTTGCCGAAAGGATTTCGGCGGCGTTTGCACGGATGGCGGCAGCGGCGGCAAGAAGCGCTGCGGTTTTCGCCTTTTCAGGCGCACGCGCCAAGGCGTCCGCCGCCTCGCGCGCGTCCCGGCCAAGGGCCGCCATGCGCGCCCTCAATTCATCTTCCGAATTTGATTTTGCTACGCTCAACGCGCCTGTCCTCCTGGTCTCAACGCAGCACGAGGTCGTCGCGATGGATCATTTCATCGCGTCCACGGTAGCCGAGAAGTGCCGCAATATCACGGCTTTTGTGCCCAAGAATGCGCGCCGCATCCACCATCGAATAGGCGATAAGCCCGCGCGCAATTTCTTCGCCATCGCTTCCCTGTACAATGACCGTATCGCCACGCGCAAAATTTCCTTCCACCCGGGTGACGCCAGCAGGCAGCAAGCTTTTGCCATCTTTTAGAGCCGCTGCCGCGCCCGCATCGACCGTGACATTTCCGCATGGACGAAGGCCGCCTTCGATCCATTGTTTGCGCGCCTGCTTTGGCCCCGCAGAGGGTAGAAACCAGGTGCATTTGGCACCCGCGTCCAGGGCCTGCAAGGGATGCAAACCGCGACCGTCAGCAATCACCATCCGGCAACCGGCCGCCATGGCAATGCGCGCGGCCTGCAATTTTGTCACCATGCCGCCCGTGCCGTAGGCCAGCGTCGTCGCGCCCGCCATCGCTTCGATCTCGGGCGTGATGTCACGCACCTCGTCCAAATGGCGCGCCTCGGCATGGCGTTTCGGGTCGGCGCTATAAAGGCCATCGATATCAGAAAGCAGAACCAGCGTATCGGCGCTGACCATCTGGGCAACGCGCGCCGCCAGGCGATCGTTGTCACCAAAACGAATTTCTTCCGTCGTCACCGTGTCGTTCTCGTTGATGACCGCAATCGCGCCAAGAACAAGCAGCGTGTTCAACGTCGTCCTGGCGTTCAGATAGCGCCGACGATCTTCGGTGTCTTCCAACGTCAGCAGCACCTGGGCAATGGGGATGCCGTGCGGTGCCAGCGCTTCCTGCCAGGCATGGGCAAGCCGCGCCTGCCCGGCGGCGGCAGCCGCCTGATATTCCTCCAGCCGAAGTTCCCCCCGTCCAAGGCCGAGCGGCGCGCGCCCAGCGGCAATCGCGCCCGACGAAACGATAAAAATCTCCCGGCCCTGTGCCTGCCACGTCGCAAGATCAGCGGCGATGGCATCAAGCCAGTCCTGACAAAGCCCGCCATCGTCTTTTGCCATAAGAAGGGCCGACCCGATCTTGACGACGATCCGCTTTCCTTTTTCCATGCCCTTGACGAGACGATGGGCGTGGGTTGCGGCTCTCATGGCGACCACGCTTCTTTCTGCCCGGAAGATGCCTCCGACACGGCACTGCGAACGTCAAAGAGAAGACGCGCCAGCACATCATCCACATGGGCCTTGGTGGCGGTTGAAAGTGCGTACACGTCTTTATCTGCCGCCTTCGCAAGCGCCTCGCACTGCCGGGTGATTTCTTCCGGCGTCAGCAAATCGCATTTGCTTAAAGCAACAACCTCCTTCTTGTCGGCCAGACCATGGCCATAACGCGTAAGTTCCTCCCGAATGGTCCGGTAGGCAAGGGCGACATCGTCCTGGGTGCCGTCGACCAGATGAAGCAGCACGCGGCAGCGCTCAATGTGACCAAGAAAACGATCGCCAAGGCCGACGCCTTCATGGGCCCCTTCGATCAAGCCCGGAATATCGGCCAGAACAAATTCCTCGCCCGCGGCATAGATGACGCCAAGCATGGGTTTCAGCGTCGTAAAGGGATAGGCCGCAATTTTTGGCCGCGCATGAGTCACGGTGGCAAGAAAGCTGGACTTTCCCGCGTTCGGCAGCCCGACAAGCCCGGCATCCGCCAAAAGTTTCAGGCGAATCCAGACCCATTTCTCTTGGTACACGCCGCCCGGCGTCGACTGACGCGGTGCCTGATTCGTCGAGGATTTAAAATGCACGTTGCCGCGACCGCCGCCGCCACCGGAAAGCAGCAGGCAGCGTTGTCCCACCTTCGTGAAATCGGCAATCAGCGTTTCGTTGTCTTCTTCGAAAATCTGGGTGCCGATGGGCAGCGCCATAACAATGTCTTTACCGCCTCGGCCCGTGCGTTCGTGCCCCGACCCGTTATGGCCCCCTTCGGCCTTGAAATGCTGCTTGTAGCGATAGTCGATCAGCGTGTTCAGGCCGGCCACGGCCTCGCCATAGACCGCGCCGCCGCGCCCGCCATCGCCGCCGTTGGGTCCGCCAAATTCGACGCATTTTTCACGGCGAAAACTGATACAGCCATCGCCGCCCTTGCCGCTTTGAAGATGAATTTTTGCCTGGTCGAGAAATCGCATCGCCGTTCTCTCTTTCCATGCGAAAAACGGGCATTAAAAAAGGGGAATGGTAACCCACTCCCCCGGTTATACCCATCCCGCGGGAAAGCCTAGCCAAGCGGGTCCACGGAAATGTAGGTGCGCTTGCCGCTGGCGTGGAAACGCACATGGCCTTCGCTGATGGCGAAAATCGTGTGGTCCTTGCCCATGCCGACATTCAGGCCAGGATGCACTTTTGTTCCACGCTGGCGAATAAGAATGTTGCCGGGAACCACAGCCTCGCCACCAAAGCGCTTGACGCCGAGACGGCGGCCCGCCGAATCGCGACCATTGCGCGAACTACCGCCTGCTTTTTTATGTGCCATGCCGTATCCCCTTGCTTCTTACTTCTTCGCCGCGGGCGCTTTTGCCTTTGCCGCGGGCGCTTTTGCCTTCGCCGCAGGCGCTTTTTCCTTCGCCGCAGGCGATTTTTCCTTGGCCGCAGGCGCTTTTGCCGTCTCCGCGGGCGCTTTTGCCGTCGCCGCGGGCGCTTTTGCCTTCGCTGCGGCCTTCTGTGGCTTGCGTTCCGCCCCTGGCAACAACACCTCATTGATCCGAAGGACGGTTTCGGACTGACGATGGCCGTGCATCCTGCGGTAATTCTGGCGCCGTTTTTTCTTGAAAACGAGTATCTTGTCGGCCCTGCCCTGTTCAAGAATCGTCGCCGTCACAAGCGCGCCTTCAAGAAGGGGGGTGCCAAGGGTCGTCGCCTTGCCGTCGCCGATCATAAGAACATCGCCAAACTCGATAAAACCGCCCTCTTCTCCAGGCAGTTTTTCGACGGTAATCACGTCGTTCGCCGAAACCCGATATTGTTTTCCGCCAGTGCGTAGTACTGCGTACATAAGAAATCCGCTCTTCAGCCGGATGAGGGTGATTTTATGGAATGTCCGGAAGCCGCGGGAATATACCGCGCGACCTAGAATTGTCAACGCTTTCCCCTGCCCTCCTCAATTATAACGGGGACGGGGAGCCTTGCAGGGAACCCCTGGCCCCGCTAGGCTCCCCCGCCCGGTAGGAGGGGTGCCAGAGTGGTCGATCGGGGCGGTCTCGAAAACCGTTGTGCCTTCGCGGGTACCGTGGGTTCGAATCCCACCCCCTCCGCCAGAATTATTGTTAAATATTAAGCCATTGGAAGCCCGAAACCCGCGCCGGAACTTAGCGTGAACGAAGTGCTGAAATCAGGAACTGCAAACCTCGTACTCAGCGATGCATGGCACCAAGAAATTGAACTTGCTTATGTCCACAACAATCAGGCCGAAGAGTTTTCACATTTGACGCGAAACTAAGCTCCGCATACGTTGGATTGGTGTGCTTTTTCTTGTGCGGAAACTTAGACTTTCATGCCCACCAACACTTCTCTAAGTGAGCAGATCGACCCTTTTAAGGTTGAACCGGGACCAGAGCTGGTTTTCGGGATCGTTGCGCCACTCGGAATCGATCTTAATCAGATGATCAAGATACTCCGAGATGAGCTTCAGCGAGTGGGCTATCAATCAACTTTGATTCGATTGAGTGACCTCCTGAATGAGGTCCAAGGGCTCAACACGAAATTGAAGAAGAAAGGGCCAGAGGACGAGCGAATACGTTCTTATATGAAAGCTGGCACAGAAGTCCGATCGCGTACAGAGGTAGGTGGGATCTTGGCCCGCTTAGCTGTCGCTGCCATTCAACGAGAACGTGAAAAGATTACAGGCTCCGCAACAAGGCCCGACACTAGGCGCGCGTTCATACTCCGATCATTGAAGCACAGAGACGAGATCCAGGATCTTCGAGACGTTTATGGCGACGGCTTTATCAGCATTTCTGCATATGCCCCAAAGCAGAAACGGGAATGGGACTTAACGAATCTGCTCGCGAAGTCTAAACCGGGTACTGATAAAGCGAAGCTCAAAACAATCGCTGCTAATCTGATAGAAACCGACGAAGCTGAAGAAGGAAAAGCTCTCGGACAGAACGTCGAAGGCGCATTCCCACTTGCAGATTGCTTTGTGGAGGCCAGCAACCGTAAAAGCCTGCGCGAGAACCTTCGTCGGTTCATCGAAATTTTGTTCGGGAATCATTTTCTGACGCCTTCGCGGGATGAATTTGGCATGTATCAGGCTGCCGCAACTGCGCGCAGATCAGCCGACCTCTCACGTCAAGTTGGTGCTGCACTGGCAACCAAAGAAGGTGAAATTATTGCGTTGGGCTGCAACGACACCCCTAAGTCAGGAGGCGGAGTTTATTGGAGTGGCGATGAGCCCGATGGCCGGGATTTTGAGTTGTTTGGTCACGATCCCAGCGAACAGGCAAAAAGGGAAATCTTTGCCGAGACGCTTGAAAGACTGAAGGAGGCCGGGCTTCTTAAGAAACAGTCACCCAAACGAGACTCTGGCAAGCTTGCAGACGATCTCCTTTCAGGGCAACTGAAGGGTGCCCAAATCACTAGTTTGTTGGAATTTGGTCGTGTCCTTCACGCAGAGATGGGGGCCATAACGGATGCCGCTCGGCGTGGAGTTCGAACAATGGACACGGTTCTGTACTGTACGGCCTTTCCTTGTCATCTGTGTGCTCGGCTGATTATAGCTTCCGGTATAACACGTGTTGTTTTCATTGAGCCTTATCCAAAAAGTAAAACACAGAATTTATATTCTGATTCCGTGATTGTAGATAAACTCGACCTCGTTGATGACAAGGTGAATTTTCAAGCCTTCGTCGGGGTTGCCCCGCAAAGATATGACCAACTTTTTCGAATGAATGGTAAGAGAAAGAAGCAAGGAGGTGAGGCCATTCATTGGGAGTCATCTGATGCCAGTCCGCGAGTACGGAGGTTTCAAGCAACCTATATCTCTATTGAGACAAACGTTGCGGCGGCGATTCCAAACTGGTTGCAGGGCGCGGGGCTTTCGTGGGAAAAGTAGACAGTGACTCGGGTAACACACAGGGGTGAGCTATGCAAAAGCGCGGTTGGTTGGGCCATCGAATAGAGGAATCTCGCAAAGAAATGGAGAACTGGCCCGACTGGATGAAGGAAACCGCTAAGTTTGAGGGATCAGCCCGCGAAGGCGAGGTCAGCACCTCGTCAGACTCAAGGGTGAGTTCTAAGAACAAAGCTATAGTTAAGGCTTCAGGCTGAACGTCACGCCGATTCGACGCTTTGCCGCAGGCGTTCTTTTCGCGGCCCTGTTTGCCTCGCCAGCTTTCGCCGAAACCATCCACATTGCCGGATCCACAACCGTCCTGCCGGTCGTCGCCATGGCGGCAAAGGCGTTCCGCAAAAACCATCCGGGCCTCACCCTTACGATTTCCGGTGGCGGATCCGGCGTTGGCATCGGTTCCATCCTTCAGCGCTCGGCACAGATCGGCATGGCTTCGCGTGCGTTGACGAAAACCGAAGTGCAGAAGCTGGCCGGAAACGCCGACGTCATCCCCATCGCCAGAGATGCGGTGGCGGTGGCCGTTTCCAAAGCCGTGTATGTCGGCGGCGTGCACCGGCTATCCCTGGCCCGGATTGCCGATATCTATCGCGGCAAGACACGCAACTGGAAGGCGCTTGGCGGTCCGGACGCGCCCATTCTGGTGATCGACAAGGAAATGTCGCGCGGCACCCGGCATGTCTTTGCGAAAGCCGTCCTGGGAAACGAGACGGCGCGCGCAAGCGGTGCCACAATCGTCGCCGGTTCCAACAACGAGGAGCGGACCCTGATCGCCCAAAGCGACAAGGCCATCGGCATGCTTTCCAATGCCTGGCTGAACGACGCGGTGCGCGCCATCGCCATCGGCGAGGCGGGCCATGCCATTTTGCCGACCCTTGAACATGTCCGCAACGGCAGCTATCCGATCCGCCGGACGTTAAACCTTCTGGTGCCGAAAAACGCCTCTCCCAAAACGCGCGCCTTCGTGGCCTTCCTTCTTTCTGTGGAGGGGCAGCGCCTCGTCGTACAAAGCGGCTATCTGCCCGTCCGGTGAACTGAATGCTGAATTTGTGGATACGCGGCGCAACCGCAACCGTTTTTCTGGCCGTTCTGGGAATGCTGGTCTTTTTGCTTGATGCCGCATGGCCGTCCTTTCAAGCCCATAGCCCCGGCGCCCTTTTTTCAAGCGAGTGGTATCCGTACGAGGGATTGTTCGGCCTGCTGCCCGCCGTCATCGGAAGCGCGTGGTCGGTGCTGATTGCGCTCGCGCTCGCCGTGCCAACCGGCCTTGCGGCGGCAATCCTGACCACGGAAATTCTCGAAGGCATCTGGTTCCGGGTCTTGCGCGTGGGCATGGAGATGCTGGCTGGCATTCCATCCATCGTCTACGGCCTGATCGGCCTGCATGTGCTGCTGCCCTGGCTGGAATTAACCTTCGATCTCTTGACCGGCCATAGCCTGCTTGCCGCCGGGCTGCTGCTGTTCGTCATGATTTTACCGACCATTATGGTCCTGTCCCAGGACGCCCTGATCAAGGTCGCCGCCACCCAGCGCGAAGCCGGCTTAAGCCTTGGCATGGATTGGACCGAACGCCTGTGCTTCGTGTTGCTGCCCCAGGCCTGGCCCGGCATCCGTTCAGGCATTCTGCTGGCTTTGGGCCGCGCCCTTGGTGAAACCATGGCCGTCATGCTGGTGGTCGGCTCCATGGACCGCATCCCCGACCCTTGGTACCGCCTGCTGGCACCGGCACAGACGTTGACCTCGCGCATCGGTCGCGAAATCGGCGAGGCCCCCTTCGGTTCCATCCATTTCTCGGCGTTGATGGCCTGTGGCCTGGTTCTGGCGATGCTTACCATTGGGTTGAGCCTGATGGCCCATGCCCGTATCCGGAAGGCCGCCTGATGGCTGCAAGCACACGCAACCGCCTAGCAAAACAACTAACGATCCTGCTGGCCCTGCCCGCAATCCTGTTGCCCGGTGCCGCCCTGGCCTTCCTCATCTATCAGGGGGTCACGGCGTGGCACTGGGACGCGATCACGGGAAGCGGGACCATGGAAACGCTGTGGCCGCAAATTGCAGGCTCCATGCTGTTGATGCTGGGCGCGTGTCTTCTGTCCGCGCCGTTGGCGCTAGGCGTGGCACTCTTCCACGCCTTGCGGGCGGGGAGGCGGCAACGGGCGTTGATGGATGGCTTGCTACATCTTCTTCAGGGCATTCCGCCAATCGTTTATGGCTTGTGCGGCCTGATCGTGCTGGTGCATCAGCTGCACTGGGGCGTTTCCCTGTTGACCGGAAGTATCATCCTTGCGCTTATTATCCTGCCGTTGCTGGTCTTGAACATGGTCCAGGCGCTTGAGCGCGTGCCGACCGAAAGGACCGTTTCAGCACGGTCATTGGGTCTGCCGGACAGCCATATTGTCTGGCGTGTCTGGCTGCCGGATGCGTGGCCTGCAATCTTGACGGGACTGATGCTCGCCATGGCAAGAACGCTCTCGGAAACCGCCCCGATCCTGTTCACGGCCACGGTGTTTTCCGGCGTTGTCTGGCCGGATTCGGTTTTTTCCCCGGTAACCAGCCTGCAAACACATATCTTCTATCTTGCCCAGGAAGGGGTCGACCCCCAGGCGCAGGATGCGGCATGGATGTCGGCCGTCATCTTGGTGGGACTGGTCATGGGCTTGAGCCTGCTGGCATCGGCCTTGCGCAATTTGAAGAGGACGCAATGAACATTCAGACAGGACCGGACCTATCCCGGAAACCAGCCCCTTGCGTCGTTTCACAAGGCACGCGCCTGCAAGTCTCGAATTTAAGCCTGACCCTGTCGGGAACGCCCATTTTGCAGGACATCTCTCTGGCTCTGCCGGAACACGGCATGACGACCCTGATGGGACCGTCGGGGGCCGGCAAAAGTTCGCTGCTGCGCTGCCTGAATCGTCTTTACGAAGATTGGCAGGGAGAGATCTGCATCCAGGACCAGAACATTCGCCAATGGCCGGGGGGGGCCGATGCCCTGCGCCGTGCCATCGGCCTGGTGCATCAAAAGCCAATTGTTTTTCCCTGTTCGATTCACGACAACATCCTGTTCGGGCTGCGCGGAAAGAACCGCCAGCAACGTCACCGCGATCTGGTCGAAAATTGCCTGCGCCAGGCAGCGCTGTGGGATGAAGTCCACCACCGTCAGCATGCGCCGGCCGAAACGCTTTCCATCGGTCAGCAGCAACGGCTTTGCATTGCGCGCGCCCTTGCCCTTTCCCCCGCCATCCTGTTGCTGGACGAGCCGACCGCTTCGCTGGACCCACGGTCCAAGCAGTTGATTGAAGCCTCCCTGCTTGCCCTGTCAAAGACCATGCCCGTCCTCTGCGTCACCCATGACATCGAGCAGGCCAAAAGGCTGGACGGGCAGAAAATCTTCATGTGCAACGGGCGCATCATCGAAAGCGGCTGGGGAAATTCTTTCTTTTCCCAGCCCCAGAAGGTCGAGACCCGCGAATTCCTGCGTTGGTCCGTTTGCGACTGCGATTAAAAAAACAACCCTCCAACGCCGCGGCCCAACCGCCGCCGCCAGAATTGCGACAGGCGGTTTGTTGCAACCGGCGCTTGCCCTTGCGGCATGCCTCCCACCTTGGCGCAGCCCTTCTAATTGCCGGCTGACCAAAGTTAAACAGGGTCCGTTTGACCACCCCGCCCTTTTCCACGCCAATCCGTTCACGGGTATTCATATTGTGCAACACGTTGAGATCGGAATTCCGGATCTTGACCGGACCCGGCTTAACGACTTGGGCCCACGGGGTGAATCGGCAATCCTTTTGCACAAGCATGCAATGGCCGCCATCGGGCTCTGCCCACCCCTTGCCGCCGACCAGTTTGCGTTGTGGTACCTTCAAAGCGGACTGCGTGCACCAAAAATTGCAGCCTTCCAGAATACGCGGCCGGCGACCGTACAAAGAGCGTAAGAATACGCTGACGCGGCTTACGCCTTTGCGAACGCTTTCGCCATCTCGCGCAGCTTGAATTTCTGAATTTTGCCACTTGGCGTATGGGGCATCGCGTCCAGGATTTCGAGCCGTTCCGGTAAATATTGTTTTGCCATCTTTTGTTCGCCAAGAAACGCCACCATGTCCTCAAAGCTCAGACGACACCCCTCTTTCAGGCTGACAAAGGCACAACCCAATTCGCCAAGCCTTGGGTCCGGTATGGCCACAACGGCCACTTCCTGGATAGCCGGGTGGCGGTAAAGGGTTTGTTCCACTTCCGCAACGGGTACGTTTTCGCCGCCGCGGATGATAATATCCTTGGAGCGGCCGGAGATCCGGATATAGCCGTCTTCGTTCATATAGGCGATGTCGCCAGTGTCAAACCAGCCTTCCGAATCCGTCCCGTACAGGTCCGGTTTTTTCAGATAGCCGACGAACGCACCCGGGCCGCGCGCCATCAGCTGCCCGGGTTCCCGCACGGGCAGCGTCGCGCCACTTTCCAGGTTGGTGATTTTGACATCGAACCCATCAAGGGGTGCGCCGTCCGTCGTGGCAGATTGCTCGCTGTCTGCCTCTGGCGGCACCGCCGTGGCCACACCTATCTCCGTCATTCCCCATGCCGAAATCACGCGCACGCCAAGTTTTTTCGTCGCCTGTTGCACAAGCACAGCCGGGATCGGTGCGCCGGCGCAGACAAATTTCCGGAACGTTTTGATGTCGTAGTTTTGAACGTCCGGCGTGTTCGTAAGATCGGCGAGGAACGGCGTCGCCCCCATCGAAAATGTCACGCCTTCCGCTTCGATCTGCTTCGCGCATTCCTCGGCGCTCCAGATATCCTGCAGCACACCCTTGGACTTCAGATAGATTGGCACCATCAGGCCGTAAAGAAAGCCGGTAAGATGGGCCAGGGGCGACGCCATCAGCACAACGTCCTTCTCCGTCAGCTCAAGCCCTTCGCAATAGGGCTTCACGCTTCCCATCAGGGTATTGGCCGTGTGCATGGCCCCCTTCGGTTGTCCGGTCGTGCCCGATGTGTACATAAGCAGGCTGACATCGTCAGGGACGGGGCGGCGCGCCTTGAAAAGCGCCGCCTTGTCCATTTTCGCGTCCAGCGCCGGATTTAAAAGCACGCGTTCAAATGCGTTCTCGCCGTCGCCGCCAATCACAAGCACATGCTCAAGCTTCGGAAGATCGCTGCGAAGCCCGGCCATCATTTCCGGGTAATCATGTTTGCGAAAATTGCGTGGCACGATCATCACTTTTGATTCCGCAAAGCCAACCATGTACGAAATTTCCCGCTCCCGAAAAATCGGCATCAGGGGATTGATCACGGCGCCGATGCGGGTTGTCGCCAGATAAATGGCGACAACTTCCCACCAGTTTGGCAACTGGATCGAAACAACGTCGTTTTTCTCTACACCAAGGGAAAGAAGGCCAAGGGCAATGCGGTCTGAAAGCGCCTGAAGCTCCTTAAAAGAAAGGACGGTCTTTTTCCCCGTCATCGAATTGAAATTTGACCAGGCAGTTTTGTCCGGCGTTGCCGCGACGGCTTCGTCGAGGTAATCGGTCAGCAGCTTGTTCGGCCAATGCCGTTTTGAGGCTTCGCTTTCCAGACGCCATTTTGGCAAAATCGGATTGAAATCCATCCCATTCCCTCTGCTAAAAAAATATGTCCGCCGCCAACAACGCCGAAAAAGCCCGCACCGGCCCATAAAACGGACGCAATTGCCCACATGCTAACGCGGGAAGAAAATCCGTCAAGGGTGTGTGCCACAACGCCGCGCTTTGCACGCCGGCGCGACAGGCCGGTTGACGAAAAGGCCCGTTTTCCCTGAAATGGTCCTCTTTTCAAAGTTCCAGGTGCCCACCTTGACCGCCATTTTGGCCTTTTTCCGTTCGCCTTACACCCTGCTGACGATTGCGATGTTTCTTTCGGCATCGAATCTGATCGTCGGCCGGGCGATGGTTGACCATGTGCCCCCCGTCGCCCTTTCCTTCTGGCGGTGGGCGGTGGCCTTTGCCTTTCTTCTGCCCATCGCCTGGCCGGCGCTGCGCAGCCAATACCGAATTCTCCTCGGCGCGTGGAAACTGCTTTGCCTTTTAGGCTTCCTCGGCATCGTCGGCGCCCTCACCCTCACCTATGCCGCCCTGCAATGGACAACGGCCACCAATGCCAGCCTCATCAATGCTTCCGTGCCGGCGCAGATTCCGATCCTCGCCTGGCTGATGTTCCGCGACCGCGTCACGCCGCGCCAGGCCCTGGGCATCGCGCTCACCATGTTCGGCGTTGCCATCATCGTCTTTCGTGGCGATTTGCGGATGCTTGGGACGGTTGATTTGGCCTGGGGCGACCCGCTGATCCTGCTCGTTACTCTTTTCTGGGCGCTTTATTCCGTGCTGCTGAAGCGTTTGCCAGGCGGGCTTCATCCAACCGGCGTGCTGGTCGCCGTGATCGCCTGCGGGCTGATCATGCTGCTGCCTTTCTATGTCGCAGAAATGGCAAGCGGCAAAAGCATGATCCTGGATGAGACCTCCATCGCCGCCATTCTTTACGTGGGCGTCTTCGCCGCCGCCGGTGGTTTTCTTTTCTGGCATTCCGGCGTTGCAAAAATCGGCCCGAACCGAACCGGGGTTTTCTTCAATCTGGTGCCCGTCTTTGGCTTGTTTCTGGCAATTACCTTTCTTGGTGAAACGCTTTACGCCTTTCACGTCGTTGGCGTACCCCTCATCTTCACCGGCATCTGGCTTGCAAGCTGGCTGCCCGGAAAGCGGGCATAAGACGCGGCTTTGGCTGGAAGCGTGCCGACGCAACACCTAAAGTGGCGCATCCCTGGTGAATGATGGAAAATAGGCCATGGCGGAATCGATCCCCCTTCTCGCGTTGACGCTTGTCCTCACCGGCGTGGTGACCGGGGTTGTCGCCGGTTTTCTTGGCGTCGGCGGTGGCATCGTCATCGTTCCGGTGCTGTACTTTCTATTCGCGGCCATCGGCGTGGATGAAAGCGTGCGCATGCATCAGGCGGTCGCCACCTCCCTTGCCACCTTTCTTCCTACGGCCAGCATGTCGGCCTATGCCCATCACCGCCGTGGCGGCGTCGATTTGGCGCTTTTGAAACGCTGGGGACTTTCGATCTTTCTCGGCGTCGTCCTGGGTGCCAGTGTCGGCAGCCTGATGAAAGGCACCGGCCTGACCGGCGCCTTTGCAACCCTCGCCCTTTTCGCAGCCGTCTATCTTTTCTTTGGACGCGCGGATTTTCGCATTGCCGACTGCCTGCCCGCCGGCCCCGGCCTGCACGCGGTCGGTGGCATCATCGGCGGCCTGTCGGCGATGATCGGCATCGGCGGCGGTACGATGAGCGTGCCTTTTTTAAGTGCGTTCGGCTATCCGATGCCGCGCGCCATCGGCACGGCGGCCGCGATCGGGCTGATCATCGGCGTGCCGGGGGCGGTCGTTTTCGCCATCTCCGGCTTCGATGCGCCGTTGCGCGCGCCCTATTCCCTTGGCTATGTCAGCCTTCCCGCCTTCGCAGCAATCTCTCTGGGCACGGTTTTCGCGGCCCCCTTCGGGGTGCGACTGACCCATGTGCTCCACCCCCAAATAGTGCGCCGGGTCTTCGCGCTTTTCCTGGTGGCGACGGCAATCCGCATGGTTTTGGGATTGCTGAATTAGGCGGAATGGGAGGCCACGTTCTTCATGCCGTGCGTGGCAACGCCTGATGGCTTCGCAATATTTCGGCGAAGGCGTCCACGGGCATCGGCCGGCCAAAATAGTAACCCTGGGCCTGCTCACAGCCCTCCTTCAGCAGCTGTGCAATCTGACCTTCCGTTTCCACGCCCTCGGCAATGACGCATAGGCCAAGGCTGCGCCCAAGCTGAACAATGGTTCGCACAATGGCTGTGTCCTGAACATTGTCGCAGATGTCACTGACGAAGGACCGGTCAATCTTGAGAACATCGACGGGGAAATTCTTCAAATGGTTGAGCGAGGAATAGCCCGTTCCGAAATCGTCGATGGCGATGCGAATGCCGCGTTCTTTCAACGCCCGCAAGATGCTTGCAATGCGCACCCGCTGATTTTCCGCGCCCACTTCTTCTGTGACTTCGAATTCCAGAAGCCGGGGGTCGACACCGGTTTCCTCAAGAATCCGGAAAACTATCTCTTCCAGATCGCCGTCCCGCAGCTGCGTCAGGGAAACGTTGATGCTAAGCCGTATCGGCGGCAGCCCCTGTTCCTGCCAGGCCACGATCTGTTCGCACGCGGCGCGAAGGACCCATTCGCCGATGGGCACAATCAGCCCGCTTCGCTCTGCAGCGCCTAAAAAATTTCCCGGCAGGGTCAGGCCGTGCGTTGGGTGATTCCAGCGAATAAGACATTCCGCGCCGATCAGCGCGCGCGTTGTGAGATCGATCTGCGGCTGATAATAGATTTCAAATTCGTTTTTCTCGATCGCCTGGCGAAGTTCGGATTCTTTGCGTTTGCGATCATGGATGCGCGCGTCCAGCTGCTTGTTGTAGTGGCGCCAATTGCCGGTGCCCTCGGCCTTTGCCTCATACAGCGCCATGTCGGCATTTTTAAGCAATTGATCCGGCTGAGTGTCGTCGCCTGGAAAACTACTGATGCCGATGCTGGTGCTGCTATGAACGGAATGGCCGTCCAGATCGAAGGGCGCCCTGAAAAGATCGAGGACCTTCTGGGCGACAATCCCAATGCTTTCAATCTGCTTCAGATTGGTGGCGATGATGACGAATTCGTCGCCGCCCAGCCTGGCGATAAAATCCGTCTCTCTCGCATTGGCTTGCAGCCGTTCCCCCACAAGCTTTAGCAATTCATCGCCGGTGCCATGGCCAAGCGTGTCGTTAACCTCGTTAAAACGATCCAAATCCAGCAACAGCACGGAAAGCCCCCGGCCCGTCCGTTTGGACTGGGCGACCGCGTCCGCCAGAGAGGCGTGGAACTGGACGCGGTTGGCAAGGCCCGTCAGGCTGTCATACTGGGCTAGGGTCTCGTACTTGGCCTCGCTATGCTCGGCGCGGTAAAGCGTCTGTTGCTGCATGCGCACAAGCTTTTCGTAAGCGATTTTCGCTTTTTCCTCGGCCAATTTACGTGCCGTGATGTCCCGGCAAAGGCCAACGAAGATGCGCCGGTTGTTCCGGTATATCTCGGTAATCGCCAAATCCATCGGAAATTCCATGCCGTCGCTGCGAAGGCCGACGACTTCGCGCCCAACACCGATGATTTTTGTTTCTCCGGTCTTCAGATAATTCCGGATAAAGCCGTCATGGTTTCCGCAATCCGGTTTGGGCATCAGCATGCGCACATTCTGGCCAATCATTTTTTCTTCGGCATAGCCGAAAATTCGTTCCGCAGCGGGGTTGAAGCTTTGCATGATGCCGCGTTCGTCGATCAGGAGAACGGCGTCAAAGACGCTGTCGACCACCGCGCGCCTATGCGTCGCGCTTTCCTCCACCCCCACGAAGACGGCGTGCATGTTGATCATCAACCCGGTCAGCACGCAGAGATAGCTTGCCTGCCTCAAAAGATGGGCGGCATCGAATGCCGCATCGAAGGGCTGGCCGGAGGACGCCATGAAAATTGCCTCCCCGACAAAGCTAAGGACCAGCGCCAGCACCAGCCAGTGTTCGAAGGCGCCGTGCTTCCACCCGCCTTTCCATAGATAGCCGCCAAGGGCCAACAGAAAGAAAAAGGCGGGCATGAATTCCACCGACCGATGGAAAAAATCTTCGGGGGGACCGGTGATGGGAAACGAAACGACCCCGAAGAACAGAACGCCCGCAAGCGCCAGGGCCGCAAGGACCAGATAGATCGCGCGCCCGCGAAGCCATGGCGCCTGCGCCTGCGTTTTTTCATGCCACCCCACAAGAACGCTTAGAAGAAGCAACGTGGAAAGAAACTGCTGCGGCGCCATCTGATCCCAGGGAACAAACGAAGGCAGGTCCGACGTAAAATACGTCGCAAAAAATACCGACGTTGCGACCACATGATACCCGTCAAGCAAGGCTGCCCCCAGGAACCCCACGCCGATGAAAAGAAATTTGTTATCGTTTTTCTTCGTATAAAAACGCACAAGCGCCATAACACCGACCATCAATGCCAGCGCCGCCGCAACGCTTTCCATGCCGGTGTGAAACACGGCGCTGCCTTGCCATTCCAAATCGCGCAGAAAAACGGCGCTGCCGATAAGGCCAAGGCCGACGCACCAGTAAATGGCCTGCCGCGTTTGCACCTTACGCCCGCCGCCGACGCGACCGGGCAAAGCATGCATCCCGATTGTTGCATTCCCCATGGTGGTTCCCGCTTGCCTTCTCACAAAGACGTTTCTCTCCCTGTCCGGAAAGCATGGCGGCGGACCGTTAAAATGCGGTTACGGTCGCACCATACTTAGGTAGGCATCCGAAGGGGTTGGTCCTTGCGCGCGCAGAAAAATTAAAGGCACGGAGAAAAAACAGAGGCAAAACCACCCCGGCCCGAAGGCCGCAGCGAACGGTCGTTTTTTCTTATCCATGAAAAATGGAGCGGGCGATGAGATTCGAACTCACGACTTCAACCTTGGCAAGGTTGCGCTCTACCCCTGAGCTACGCCCGCATGGTCCGGCCGGTTACCGGACACCGGGAGTGTAGGGAAAGCGCCGCTCAATTCAAGCCCGTTTGCCAATGCCCCCTGACACCGCCGCCGCGGACGGTGAAGGTCGTCAAAGGCCAGTCTTGCGCGATCACTACCAAACCCCCATCCTTTGTTATACTTTCCGCCATTCTCTTTTAACGAACCGGCCTGCTTTCGCCCCGGTTTCAAACGGAAGGACAAACACATCCAAATGGACCCGATTTCCAATTCGCCACCCCCCGGCAACGGCGCCGACAGCCCAATCATTGTTGAAACGAGCCCCCCGACCTTCGCCGCGGACGTGATTGAGCCTTCGAAAACGGCCCCGGTTTTCGTCTATTTCTGGGCGCCGAACCCGGCCTGCCAGCAATTCACGCCGCTGATTGAGCGCCTCGCACGCGAAGCTGGCGGCCAGACCCGGCTTGTCAAAATCAACGTTCAGATTTACCCGGAAGTCAGCCAGCAATTGCAGCTGCAAACGATCCCTTCGGTGCTGGTCTTCCAGAACGGCACGCCGGTGAACGGCTTTACAGGTCCGATACCGGAAGAAAATCTGCGCCAGTTTTTCAGCCGCATCCTTGGCGCGCCCGTCGAAGATCAAACGGCTGCCGCCCTGGAAGCGGCGCGCACCGCCCTGGACGCCGGCGACCCCGGCGTCGCCCAGGCCCATTATTCCGATATCCTGGGCCAAAATCCGGAACACGGGGATGCCATTGCCGGCCTCATCGAAACCTTCCTCGCCCTGGACGACCGGCCTGGCGCAAAAGCCTATCTGGAAGACGTGCCCAAAAAACTGCACGGCCACCCGGCCATCGCCAGCATGCGCGCGCGCCTTGAGCTGGCCGAGGCAGAGGCCCCGTCCGAATCAACCAACGCGCTTTTGGAAAAACTGGCCAAAAACCCGAAGGACCACGCGGCGCGCTACGATCTGGCCATGGCGCAATTTCGCACCGGCAATCGGGAGGACGCGATTGAATCGCTGCTTGATATCATTCGCCAGAACCGCGAATGGAACGACAACGCGGCGCGCACACAGCTTTTAAAGTTTTTCGAAGCCATCGGGCAGGAGGACCCCCTGACAGTTGCCGGACGGCGACAGCTTTCCTCCATCCTGTTTTCCTAAAATGTTTGGCGGCGACCTTCCGGAAGCGATCCCCATCTTTCCCCTTTCCGGAGCGTTGCTGCTGCCGCGCGGCGTGTTGCCGCTGACCATTTTCGAGCCGCGCTACCTGCGCATGGTCAGCAACGCCATGGCAAATGAACGCATGATCGGCATGATCCAGCCTTTGGTCACCGAAACACCCGCCGGCAAACCCGATCTCTATCAAACGGGGTGCGTCGGTCGCATCACCGCCTTTAACGAGACGGAGGGCGGGCATTTCCTGATTATGCTGACAGGCGTAAGCCGCTTTGATATCGCGCGCGAATTGCCCGAACACGACGGCTATCGCCGCGTTATCGCCGATTATTCCCGTTTTTCCGAAGACCCTAAGCCGGAACCCACCGATCAGATTGATCGCAGCCACCTGCTGGACGTGCTACGCCTTTTTATCAAACGAAACGCGGTTGAGGTGGAATGGGAGGCCGTCACGGCATTGGCGGACGAGCCGCTTGTGATCTCGCTGACCATGACATGCCCGTTCGCCGCGAATGAGAAACAGGCCCTGCTTGAATGTCAAAGCCTTGCCGAACGAAGCCGGGTGCTGACAACGCTGCTGGAAATGACGTTGCTTGCCCCCGACCTTGGCGTAAACGCGCAACCGAATTAGGAAAGGAAGTCCGATGGCTACGAAAAAAGCCGGCGTCGATCCAAAGCTTCTGGAAATTCTCGTCTGCCCGTTGACGAAGGGGCCGCTGCGCCTGGACGTCGAACGCCAGGAACTGATTAGCGACCGGGCGAAGCTTGCCTATCCCATTCGTGACGGCATCCCGGTCATGCTGGTGGATGCGGCGCGCAGCCTCGAAGAAAGCGAAGCCCGGTCCTGACGCCAGAACCGCATATCCGTTGCGCCTAAAGAGGTTCGCCGCGCATAAGACGCGGGCCCTTTTCCCAACCGCCCCGGGGCATGCCCATCGCATGACGCATAAGGCGGCGCTTTAACGGTGCCAGCCGGTTGACGATGGCAAGGCCCATGTCGCGCACCCGGCGAACCGGTTTTACGTCGTTCGAGAAAAGACGGTTAATGCCATCGGTCATCGCCGCCATCATGAAATTATCGAAACGGCGAAGCTGCTGGTAACGTTCGAGATGGGCGCCGGCGCCTAGATCCAGACCCAGACGGTGCGCATCGACAAGGCATTCCGCCAGGGCAGCGACATCCCGAAAACCAAGATTGACCCCCTGGCCGGCAATCGGGTGAATCCCATGGGCGGCGTCCCCGACAAGAACAAGCCGGTCGCTGAAATAGCGTTCGGCAAGGGTCAGCGACAGCGGATAAGCCCATCGCTGGCTTACAACCTCAAGGGTCCCCAAATAATCGCCAAAGCGGCTGCCAAGTTCACGAAGAAACGCACTGGAATCCAGCGCCATCAATTCCGGTGCCAGGGCGCGGCTTTCCGTCCAGACGATCGAAGACCGCTGATCGGTCATCGGCAAAATGGCAAACGGCCCCGCCGTCAGRAAATGTTCGACGGCGACGCCGTGATGGGGGCGCGCATGGYGCACCGTRCARACGATGGCCGTTTGTTTGTAATCCCAATGAAGGCAGCGCATGCCCGCTGCCTCGCGCATTGGTGAACGGCGGCCGTCGGCGGCGATGGCCAACGCGCCTTCAACCACGGCGCCCGATGCGAGATGGACGCGAACGCCATGGTCCTCGCGCTCAAGGCGCGTCACTTGCGCCGGCGCCACCAATTCCAGCGCCGGCACTTTCTCGGCACATTTCAGCAGCCCTTGGCGCATCACATGGTTTTCCAGAATATGGCCGAATGGCTCCGTGCCGATCTGGCTGTGGTCGTAATGAAGAAAGAGAGGCGAGGTGCCGTCCGCAACTCGGATATCAAGGATCGGTTCGGCCAAAGCCGCCACCTGCGGCCAGATTTCCAGCCCCTCCAGCACCCGGCGCGAAGCCCCGGCGATAGCCGACGTCCGCCCGTCAAACGTAGCGTCCCGCATTTTTGACGGCGCGTCCCGCTCAATCACGGCGGTCGCGATGCCGGCTTTCCCAAGAGCAATCCCAAGGGTCAGCCCGATGGGCCCACCGCCGATGATTACGACTTCCTTCCGATCCGTCATCCATTTTGCCTTTACCTGGGACGCTTTTCGCCGAAACCCCAACATCACTCCTGTTCCCGCCCTTGTCCAGCCGGACCTTGTGCTGCCGAGCCTTGCCCCAACGGGTTTTGTCCAGGCCCATGGCCGCCAAAATAAGCCTAATTTTTAGGCAGCCCGGCTTATTTGAATAAAAATTATGCGGTGTTTTTCCGCCGGAACGGTGCCGCCCGCCGCCATTTAAAAATTCGTCAATAAATTCAGTCGGTTCCTTGGCCTGCACGCTTCGGCACGGATCTTGAAAGATAGAAGGTCACGGGCCCATGCAAGCACAAGGAGCCGAAAAATGAAATTCATCATGGCCATCATTAAGCCCTTCAAGCTCGACGAGGCGCGTGAAGCCCTCACCGAGCTCGGCGTCCAGGGATTGACGGTTACCGAAGTCAAGGGATTCGGGCGCCAAAAGGGGCATACGGAAATCTATCGGGGAGCAGAATACGAAGTAAGTTTTCTGCCGAAAGTCAAAATCGAAGTTGCGCTTCCAGATGACCTCGTCGATCGAGCGATGGAAACGATCATGAAAGCTGCCCAGACGGATAAAATCGGCGACGGAAAAATTTTCGTCTTCGATCTTGAACAGGTTGTTCGCATCCGCACGGGCGAAACAAATGCTGAAGCATTGTAGGAGAGCCCCCATGAGGAGACTGCTATTTGCATTTTTTGCGCTTGCCATTTCTAGCGGCACAGCGCTTGCGGAGGAGGCAATGGAAGCGGTGGTTGAAGCTGCACCTGTACTAAACAGCGGCGACACCGCCTGGGTATTGACCGCCACCGCGCTGGTTTTGTTAATGACGATACCGGGGGTTGCCCTTTTTTATGGCGGCATGGTTCGAAAGCCGAACGTGCTTTCCACCATCATGCAAAGCTTTGCCGTCTGTTCCATGATTACCATCATCTGGATGGTTGCCGGTTACAGCCTCGCCTTTGGCGACGGGGGTGCCTATGTCGGCGACCTCAGCAATATGTTCCTCAAAAGCCTGGCCCTGGAACAGGTCAACGGTTCGATACCGGAATCGGTCTTTATCATCTTCCAGATGACCTTCGCCATCATCACGGGGGCCCTTATCACCGGGGCCGTTGCCGAACGGATGAAATTCTCGGCCCTGCTTGTGTTTGTCGGGCTGTGGTCCATCCTGGTCTATTCGCCGATCACCCACTGGGTGTGGGGCGGGGGCTTCCTGGCAGATGAAGGCGTGCTGGACTTCGCCGGAGGCACCGTCGTGCACATCAATTCCGGCGTTGCCGCGCTGGTGGCCTGCCTGGTTTTGGGGCCGCGCACCGGCTATGGCAAGGAAGCAATCATTCCGCACAATCTGGTGCTGACGGTGATGGGCGCTTCGTTCCTTTGGGTCGGCTGGTTTGGCTTTAATGCCGGTTCGGCAGTCGCTGCCGACGGCCTTGCGGGCATGGCCATGGCGGTGACGCAAATTGCGGCGGCTGCAGGGGCACTCGCCTGGATGATTACGGAATGGATTGTCCATGAGAAACCAAGCGTGCTGGGCATCGCCAGTGGTGCAGTGGCCGGCCTTGTGGCCATCACGCCGGCGTCCGGTTACGTCGATCCGATGGGGGCGCTGTTTATCGGCCTCGCCGCCGGTATCATCTGCTTCTGGGCCGCAACGTGGCTGAAACGGAAACTGGGCTACGATGACTCCCTCGACGTGTTCGCCGTTCACGGCATTGGCGGCATCGTCGGCGCTTTGTTGACCGGGGTCTTCGCTGTCGAAGCCATCGGTGGAACGCCTGGCCTGCTGGAAGGCAATCCCGGCCAGGTGTGGGTCCAGGCCTATGGCATTGGCGCCACCATTGTCTATTGCGCGGTGGTTTCCTTCATCCTTCTAAAAGTGATCGATCTGGTCATCGGGCTTCGCGTCAAAGAAGAAGACGAACGCGCCGGCCTCGACATCCAGCTCCACGGAGAAAGCGTGCTGTAAACCGCTCTCTTTCTCGTCATCAAAACGTTGCCGCCCGGAAGGCCCCCCCTTCCGGGCGGTTTTTTATTGCCCCCGGCAGTTTTTTATTGCCCCCGGCAGTTTCTCTGCTGCCTTGGCAACACCGTTGCAAAGAAAATCTGGGGGTTTAAACCCATATACCCGCTACATCCTGTGGCAAATCCGGGGACAAGGCTTGTTTCCGCCAAGGCCCGGGGATTAAGATATTCCTGCTTTGGGCCCTTGAAGCCTCACCCCCTTGTTTAAAACGCGGCCATGAGATCGGTGCCATGAGATCGGCAAATTCGACGAAAACAACTTTCCTGCCCGCCGGCATTCGCGACTTCCTGCGCCGCCGTGGCATCGAGGCAACCGGGATTGCGTTCGCGCTGCTGGCGCTGGGCCTCGCGCTTGCACTCATTCGCTACGATCCGGCGGACCCATCCCTAAACAGCGCCGCCAGCGGGCCAGTCGAAAACTGGATCGGGCTTCCGGGTGCCATCGTCGCCGATTTGCTGCTGCAAACCCTCGGCCTTGCCGCCGTCGTGCTGATCCTGCTTTTGCTGGCCTGGAGCTGGCGCATCCTCTCAAAGCGGGGAATTCGCCGTTTCTGGATGCGGCTGGCCCTGGTTCCCTTTGCCCTGCTGGCGGCAAGTCTCGCTTTCGCCACCCTTGGCCAACCGGAAGGCTGGCCATTGAAAAGCGGCCTGGGTGGCTTTACCGGCGCGCTTTTGTTGCAGAAAATCATCGCGTTGGAATTGCCCATCGGCGGAGACGGATTCGGCCCGGCAATCCTTGGCACGGGCGGGGCGGCGCTGGCGTTTTTTCTAACGCTCTCGGCGCTTGCCTTCGATCGTCGTGAATGGCTCACAGCCCTTCGTGGCACACGCATTCTCGCACACACCCTCAGCCATTGGGGGGCGCGTGCGGCGCTGGCACTGGTGGGTGGCTTGCGCCGCAGCGGAAAAAGCACCCATGCCTTTTTCCGCGAACGCATCGCGTCGCGTCACTTTTTACAACGGCAACCCACGCACCCCGCCCCGGCGACCGCTGCAACGGCGACGGTTAGACCCACCTCCGTCGCCCCGGTGCCACCGGAACCTGCCGCCACCGCCGCCGAAAGCCGCATCGCCCCGCGCCCAAAAAGCCCCGCGCCCGGCAAGCGCGCGAAGGCCGAGCGCGAACCCGTCTTTCACCTTCTTGGCGGCGAAGCCTTCGAACTGCCGCCCCTTGATCTTTTGCAAGCGTCCCCAAGGGTCGCAACCGCCGCGCGAAACAACGAAGCCGCCCTTGAACAAAACGCGCGTCTTTTGGAATCCGTGCTGGACGATTTTGGCGTCCGTGGCAAAATCACCAAGGTGCGACCCGGACCGATTGTAACCCTTTACGAGCTTGAACCCGCACCGGGAACGAAAACATCGCGCGTCATCGGCCTTTCCGACGACATTGCGCGTTCAATGAGCGCCGTTTCCGTTCGCATCGCCGTCGTGCCCGGACAAAACGTCATCGGCATCGAGCTTCCCAATGCGGAACGCGAAATGGTTTACCTGCGCGAACTGCTTGCCTCTTCTTCTTTCGAGCGCAACAGCGCCCAGGGCCTGACGCTTGTTCTTGGCAAGGACATCGGCGGGGCCCCCATCATGGTTGACCTCGCACGCATGCCGCATCTTCTGATCGCAGGGACGACAGGTTCCGGCAAATCGGTAGCCATCAACACGATGATCCTGTCCCTGCTTTACCGGCTGTCGCCCGAACAATGCCGCCTGATCCTGATTGATCCGAAAATGCTGGAACTTTCCACCTATTCCGACATTCCCCACCTTCTGCACCCGGTTGTCACGGAACCGGCAAAGGCCGTTGTTGCGTTGAAGTGGGTCGTGCGCGAAATGGAAAACCGCTATCGCAACATGTCGAAATTAGGCGTGCGCAACATCGACAATTACAACGTCCGTGTCGCAGAAGCGAAAAAGAAAGGCGAAGTCCTGACGCGAACGATACAGACCGGCTTCGATCCGGAAACCGGAAAGCCGGTTTTCGAGGAACAGCCAATCGACCTGACACCGCTTCCCTACATCGTCGTCATCGTCGATGAAATGGCCGACCTGATGTTGATCGCCGGCAAAGACGTTGAAATATCAATCCAGCGTCTTTCCCAAATGGCGCGCGCCGCCGGTGTGCATCTGATCATGGCAACCCAGCGCCCTTCCGTCGACGTGGTGACCGGCACGATCAAGGCAAACTTTCCAACACGCATCAGCTTTCAGGTGACGTCGCGGATCGACAGCCGCACCATTATCGGCGACCAGGGCGCCGAACAATTGCTGGGTCATGGCGACATGCTTCTCATGACAAGCGGCGGTCGCCTGACCCGCATTCACGGTCCCTTCGTCAGCGACAAAGAGGTCGAGCGCGTCGTCGCCTTCCTGCGACAGCAACGCAAACCCGTCTATATAGAGGAAATCACAACGGCGGAAGACAGCTTCAGCCCCGATCTTGAAGGCGGCGGCGACGATCTCTATGCCCAGGCCGTCGCCCTGATCCGCCGCGAACGCAAGGCATCAACAAGCTTCATTCAACGTCACCTTCAAATCGGCTACAATCGGGCTGCGCGGATCATGGACCAGCTGGAATCAGACGGCCTGGTCAGTCCCGCTAACCACGTTGGCAAACGCGAAGTATTGATCGACAATGCCGGCGCGGTTGCGTCGTAACGTCATTCGCTAGAGTCCGTGTGCGTGCCCCGCAAAGCAAAAAGCGATTAACCCACACACATATATAGGACCATTTTAATTTGCGTGCCCTGCGTGCCTTTTTTGTCTTTGCCCTTTTGATCGGGCTTGCGGCCCCGGCGGCGGCGGATGCCGCACCCGCGCAGACAAACTATGCGCCCGAATTGCAGGCGGCGATCACCCAGGCCGAGGCCTATCTCAACCGCATCACGACGCTCCATGCCCGCTTTGTCCAGGTGGGACCAAATGGCAAGATGGCCGAAGGCGATTTGTACCTTTCGCGACCGGGGCGCATGCGCATCGAATACGACCCGCCGGTGCCGCTTCTTCTGATCGCCGCCAATGACTGGCTGGCCTATCAGGACAAAGAACTGGAAGAAGTAACCTATCTGCCACTTTCCTCAACGCCGGCGACGTTTCTGCTTCAGGAAAAAATCCGCCTTGGCGGCGACATCACGGTGACGAAAGCCGAAAAGACACCCGGCGCTACGCGCATCTGGCTCGCCCGGACGGACGACCCGGGGGCCGGCACCCTGGCCCTTGTTTTCAGCGACACCCCCTTCGCCCTTCGGCAATGGGACGTGACCGATTCCCAGGGGCTGACAACCCAGGTCGGCTTGCTGAACACGGAATTTGGCCAAACTTTCGATCCAAAACTTTTCGAACTTCGCAACCCCTATAAGAAACGGAAAGCCGGGCCACGGCGGCGCTAGGCGACCGTCGCCGTCCACCGGCATCTTGGTTTCATGTCCGAAAATTTTCGTTCCATCCCCCATGCGAAAGCCGAAGCAAACACCGTGCTTCGCCCAAACGGCGTGCGCCTGAAAATCTATAGGCTGATCGGGCCGGTTCAAGACGGGCCGGTTCTTCTTTTCGGCCATGCGAACGGGATTGCGGCGGGTTCGTACCTGCACCTGTTAACGGCACTTGCGCGCCGGGCCACCGTTTTTACCTTTGACGCCCGGGGGCATGGCGGTTCATCTGCGCCGGTAACGAATATCGAAGCCGATTACAGTTTGGAAAATTTTACAAGCGATCTGGAAGCCATCGCGCAAACCGTGCGCAACGAAACCGGCAACGCCCCCTTTTATTACGCGGCCCATTCGTTGAATGCGGCGGCCGCGTTGCGGCTTGGCGCACGCGCCGGGCGCGTCCCCTGGCACGATTGCGTTCTTTTCGAACCTCCGGTTTTTCCACCCATGGCTCACCCCTTACGCGCGCTTGCCGAAGAACGCACGCAACGCGTTGCGAAACGTGCGCGTAACCGGCGATCGCGCTGGCCAAGCCCGGAAGCCTTCGTCGAAGCCCAGAAGAAAAAGCTCCTTTTTGGCAGGTTCGAAACAGGCCGCCTTCTTGATTACGCCCAGGCGAATTTAGAGCCCACCGGCGAGGGCGACCAGAAGCTTGCCTGCCCGCCAGAAATCGAAGCGGCGATCTTTTCCGCCCATCAAAACGCAATCACCTATGACGGGCTTATCGATTTTCCCATGCCGGTTCGTTTTGTCGCCAGCGAACCCGACCCTGACGGCGGCGCAAACTGGATCGCGCGCATCGCGCCTGAAATCGCCAAACGGGTTTCCGGCAGCACCCTTCACGTCGTAAAAGACACCAGTCACCTTCTTCCCTTCGAAGCCACGGCAAGGGTACGCGATCATATTCTTGCCATGCTTCCTTAAATTTTGGATCTGCAATGGTCACGTTAGTAAGCTGGAACGTCAATTCCGTTCGCCTGCGACTGCCCCATATTGAACGCCTGATTAAAGAGACAAAGCCGGATATTCTTTGTTTTCAGGAAATAAAGGTGGTGGACGAACTTTTCCCACGCGATTTTTTTCAAAACGCCGGCTTTCCCCATGCCGTCATCCGTGGCCAGAAGGGCTATCACGGCGTGGCTATCCTCTCCCGGCTGCCCATTGTCGCCGCCGGTGGCCGAGAATGGGCGGGCAAGGAAGACCGCCGCCATGCGCTTGCCACCTTCAAAGGCGGCATCGATCTTCATAATTTCTACGTGCCCGCCGGAGGCGACGTGCCCGATGCCTCGAAAAACCCGTCCTTCGCCCACAAGCTTGCCTTCCTGAAAGAAATGGCCGTCACGTTCAAAAAAGCAGACACAAAAAAACGTCGCGCCATCCTGGTCGGGGATTTAAACGTCGCCCCCCTTGCAACCGATGTGTGGTCCCACCGCCAGCTTCTGCGCGTGGTCAGCCACACGCCGATAGAGACCGAACACCTTGCGCGCGTACAGGCCAGCGGCAACTGGGTCGATGCCGTCCGCCACTTCATTCCGGAAACGGAACATCTATATAGCTGGTGGAGTTATCGCGCGCGCGACTGGGCGCTTTCGAACCGTGGCCGACGGCTCGACCATATCTGGGTGACGCCGCCCTTAAAAAAACGGCTGCGTTCCGCGGAAATTTTACAAGACGTCCGGGGATGGGAACGACCGTCCGACCATGCGCCGGTGGTCGTGCGATTCGATTGGCCAAAATAGATTTGGCCGATCAGGTGTTGAGGCAATAACCGCCGGCTTCCGTCACCAAAAGGGTCGCGTTGGCCGGATCCTGCTCGATCTTCTGGCGCAGCCGGTAGATATGGGTTTCCAGAGTATGCGTCGTAACGCTGGCGTTGTACCCCCAGACTTCGCTCAACAGCACGTCCCGGCTGACGACCTTCTTGCCCACCCGGCAGAGATATTTGAGGATGGCCGCCTCTTTATCCGTCAGGCGGATCGTCTGACCGTCCCCCTGCAATTGCCGCAGGCTGGGCTGAAAGCGGTAAGGCCCGATGGTAAAAACGGCGTCTTCGCTTTGCTCATGCTGGCGAAGCTGGGAACGGATGCGCGCCAGCAGAACACCAAGCTTAAAGGGCTTCGTGACATAATCATTAGCACCGGAATCAAGGCCGAAAATTGTGTCCACTTCCGAATCGGCGCCGGTCAGCATGATGACCGGCGTCAGCACGCCCAACCGGCGGATCAGTTTGCAAACCTCGCGTCCGTCCATGTCGGGTAGGTGAACGTCGAGAAGAATCAGGTCGTGACGGCCCTGCTTGACGGCACGAAGGGCCTCGGCCCCATCCGCCGCCTCATCGACTTCAAACTCCTCGTGAAGCTGAAGCTGCTCGGCCAAAGACTGACGCAACGCCTCGTCATCTTCGATCACAAGGATGCGTTTCCCCGCTTTTGTCTGCACGAAACGTTCCCCCTGTGACCTTCCTTTTTTCGTATCGTTAACTTCTAGCACGTTTTTGTCCGCCTTCGAACATGGTGGCAAAAAGTCGTCGGCAGTTTTTGCCCGATCAGGCGGCCAAAACGCCAGGTCGCAGGAGAGGCTTTTCACAACCGCTTCTTTTCAAAGTCTTTTTTTAAGTCATCCCTTGGCACCATCCTTGCTTTGAAAGATGGAGAAAGAAGAAAGGCCCTTATGATCGAAACCATCACCGTACGGCCCCTGCCAACCCCCGCCACGCCAGCTCTGGGCCGGGGCCAGGCCGCGCCGCCCGAGGCCGAACCGCCCAAGGCCGCGCCGCCCGAAAAGGCGGGCCTTTCCCTTTGGGGCGACGATGGCTTCGGCTTTGACGACTTTTTGGACGCCGTAAACCCGTTGCAGCATATCCCCCTCATTGGAACGCTTTACCGTGAGATTGTCGGCGACGAAATTGGCGTCGTTTCCCGGCTTGTCGGCGGCGCGTTGTTTGCCGGCATTCCGGGCCTGATTGGCTCGGCGGTGGACGCCGCCTTCGAGGCCATCTCCGGCAAAGACATCGGCGCCACCGCCCTGGCCTTTGTCGGCCTGGGGCAAGAGGACAGCGCCGGTGGCACCGCCCCCACGGCCCTTGCCGCAAAAACATTGGGGGGCACCGGCGGCGAAAAAATGCCGACATTTGCCGCCGCCCAGTTCGCAAATCCCCTTGCCCTCCTTTCCCAAACGGATGACCGGAAGCCCAAAAACACGGCCCAGACCCTTGCCGCCCAGACTGCCGCAATGCAGGCGCAAAACTTCGCGGCTCGTTTCGATCGCGAAACAAGTGCTTACCGCCACGGGCAACGCCTTCTTTCCCAACCCACGCCTTCTTTAGAAACAACCGCCTAGGCCAGCATTTTGTTTGCCGGTTTGAGGGATGCGCGCGCGCCAGCTATAAGCCTTGGGATGGATCTTCTTGTTTTTGCAAACGGCGTTGCGATGTGGGGCGACGCGCGCTTTTGCTGCGCCCTGGGCCGCGAAGGCGTGACAACGACAAAACGTGAGGGCGATCACGCAACGCCGGCAGGCGAATTTCCCTTCCGCCGCGTCCTTTACCGGGCCGACCACCTGGCGCCGCCCAAAACGTCCCTTCCCGTTGCCCCCATCTGTCCCCAGGACGGCTGGTGCGACGCCCCGCAACACAAGGCGTACAACCGGCCCATCGCATTTCCCTTCACGGCCAGCGCCGAACGCCTGTGGCGGGCAGACGCACGCTACGATCTTGTGCTGATCCCCGGCCACAATGACACGCCGCCAAACCCCGGAAAGGGCAGTGCGATTTTCGTCCACCTGGCCGGTGCCGGTTATCCGCCAACTGAGGGCTGCGTCGCCTTTGCCCTTGCCGATCTTCAGAAAATCCTGAGCGAAGCAGACACCACGTCCAGGCTTTGTATTTCGGCCCAGGGGCTTTCGCTCTGACCGGCGCGGCCCTGACCGCAAGCCCCGCCCGCCCCAGGTATGGCCGCATGGGGCCATGGCATGGCCGCTGGCTGTCGACCATTACCCCCGACTAGGCGGGGTTTTTGCTCAATGACTGGCGCCCCAAGTATGGCCGGCGCTTCCGCCTCAGATATGGCTTTGAGGACCGTCGGTCCGGCGCGGCCCGAAAATATTCGTGCCAATGCGCATTTTAGGTTCGGCGCGGCCCGAAAATATTCGTGCCAATGCGCACATGGCTCGCGCCGAAAGCCAGCGCCGTTTCATAATCTGCGCTCATTCCCATGCTTAGCCCCAAAAGCCCGTTCCGGCGCGCGGCCTCGTGAAGCAACGCAAAATGCAGGGCCGGTTCCTCGTCTGCCGGCGGAATGCACATCAGCCCTTCGATCACCAGGCCAAGCCGGTCCCGGCAAAGGTCCAGAAACGCGTCAATTTGCGCCGGTGCGACGCCCGCCTTCTGGGCTTCCTCGCCAGTGTTGACCTGCACAAAAAGACGCGGCGGACGCTGTACACTGTGCGCGATTTCCCGGGCCAGGACTTCCGCCAGCTTCACCCGATCAAGGGTTTCGATTACGTCGAAAAGGGCGACGGCCTGCTTCACCTTGTTTGTCTGCAGAGGGCCGATCAGGTGCAGTTCAACATCTTCAAAATCCTGCCGCAGAGCCGGCCATTTCGCATGCGCCGCCTGAACGCGGTTTTCACCAAAGACCCGCTGACCCGCCGCCAGGACGGTGCAAATGGCTTCCTCGGGCGCATATTTCGTAACCGCAACGAGAACCGGCGCAGATTTTATCAGCCGCAGGGGGCTTTGCGTTGCAGCAACAGCGGCGCGAAGGTCGGTGACCCGCTGAGTGATTTGCGTCGGCGTCAGGTTTTGCAGATTTTCCACCACCATGGCAGGCTGTTTCCTTGTTCTTTTGCTTGAGGCCTCATCTTTTACCTCGGATGCGACCTAAGGATAGAAAAGTCGTGCCAGGGATACCACCAAATCACGCCTGCCTGCTCCGCCTTGGCGGCTTCCATGGGAAACCGCGCCGACACCCCTGGCCGCATCTGCCGCCGCTGATCTGTCTGACCGATGCGGCCCGCTTTCCCGACCCCCTGCCCATTGCAGCCCAGCTTCCCCGGGAAAGCCTGGTTGTTTTTCGCCATTATCAAACCGCCGGGCGGCGCGCGCTTGCCCATCGTCTTGCTTCCTTTTGCCGATCACGGGGGCTTCGCTTTCTTGTCGCAGGCGACGCCGCGCTTGCCATAGAAACCCACGCCGACGGCCTGCATTTGCCGGAATGGCTGGCACGCGGGCCGGTGAGCCGGGGCTGGGGCTGGCGCCGACGTAAACCCGGCTGGCTGCTAACAGCGGCGGCCCATTGCGAGACGTCGCTTGCGCGCGCGGCGCGCGCCGGCGCCGACGCCGTGCTGCTGGCCCCCGTTTTTCCAACCGCAAGCCACCCCGGTGCGGACGGCCTTGGAATTCTTCGGTTCGCAACCCTTGCCCATCGGACAGACGTGCCGGTTTATGGCCTCGGCGGCATCAACATCGGCACGGTCCGTCGGTTGCGCGGGGCGGGCGCCGCCGGGATTGCCGTCGTTTCCGCCTTGGCTAAAAAAAATGGCCACCCTCCTTAAAAGCCTGCGCTTTTCAGCAGTTTCCTCTGGAAATCGGCCAAGCAGTTCGGGCATACTCCGGCCATGTTGCAAAACTGGAAATCTATTTTCGTGGTTTTTCTTCTGGCCGGCGCCGTAGGCGCCTGTTCCGCCGTCGACGGAATCTGGTCACAGAATCCCGCCCTGATAGATAAAACAAAAAGCGGGAACTCCGATCGCTCCTCACGTGCGTCCGCCGGTAGCGGCGGCGGCGTCGCCGAGTCCGGGATCAACGCCTATCTGTGGCGCGCCTCGCTGGATACAATTTCGTTCATGCCGCTTGCCTCCGCCGATCCCTTTGGCGGCATCATCATTACGGATTGGTACGCACCACCCGAAACGCCGAGCGAACGTTTCAAGCTTACGGTTTATATTCTAAGCCGTGATCTCCGCGCTGACGGTCTTCGCGTGACCACCTTCCGCCAGGTTCGCAACCGTTTTGGTGCCTGGTCGGACGCAGAGGTCAACCCGAAAACCATTATCGATCTTGAAAACAACATTCTTACCCGGGCGCGGCAGCTGCGGATCAACCAGGCCGCCCATACGGGCGAATAGGAATCCCGCACGCCCATTCATTCGGGTATTGCCGATAATCCGTCCGGGCCTTGCGGCGACGGGGTGGGCAGGAAACAATACCAGTCATGTCACGCTACAACTTCAAAAAAGCCGAACCGAAGTGGCAGGCCATATGGGCCGAACGCAACTGCTTTGTCGCACGCGAAGAAAAGGGCCGAAAAAAATATTATGCCCTTGAAATGTTCCCCTACCCGTCCGGCCGCATTCACATGGGGCATGTGCGGAACTATACCCTTGGCGACATCGTCGCCCGGTTCAAGCGCGCCCAGGGCTACAACGTCCTGCACCCAATGGGGTGGGACGCGTTTGGCATGCCCGCCGAAAATGCCGCCGCCGAAAGCCAGGCCCATCCTGCCGAGTGGACGGAAAAAAATATTTCCCACATGCGCGAGCAGCTCATGGCGGTGGGCCTTTCGTACGACTGGTCGCGCGAACTGACATCTTGCTCGCCGGATTACTACCGTCACGAACAAAAGATATTCCTCGATTTTCTGGCAAAGGGCCTCGCTTACCGGAAAGAATCCTGGGTGAACTGGGACCCCGTCGATCAAACGGTTCTGGCAAACGAACAGGTAATCGACGGCTGCGGCTGGCGGTCCGGCGCGCGCGTCGAACAAAAAAAGCTTTCCCAGTGGTTCCTGAAAATCACGGCCTATGGCGACGAGCTGCTTGCCGGACTTGACGATCTTGAAAAATGGCCGGAGCGCGTGCGGCTGATGCAGGAAAACTGGGTTGGCAAATCCGAAGGCATGGAACTTCGCTTTGCCCTTCGTGACGCCTCCGGTAAAGCACGCCACACACATGATGACACGCTTGCGATTTACACAACCCGGGCGGACACGATCTTTGGCGCGTCCTTTCTGGCCGTGGCGCCAAACCATCCCTTGGCTGGCGAGCTTGCGGCGCACGATCCGGCGCTGCGCACCTTCGTCGAAGAATGCAGCCGCCAGGGCCTGAGCGAAGAAGTCATCGAACGCGGCGAAAAAAAGGGCCATGACACTGGGCTTGTCGCCGCGCACCCCTTTGCAAAAAACGTCGTTCTGCCCGTCTATGTCGCAAATTTCGTACTCATGGAATATGGCACCGGCGCGATCTTTGGTTGCCCGGCCCATGATGCGCGCGACCTTGAATTCGCCCGCAAATACGGCCTAAACGTCACCCGCGTCGTTGCCGGACCCGATGGGGACGACGCCGAAATCGGCGCGACCGCCTATATTGGGGACGGAACGCTCATCCATTCCGATTTCCTGAACGGACGGTCCATTGAAGATGCAAAACGTGTCGTCGCAGAAGCCTTTGAGAAAGCCGGCCTTGGAAAACGCAAAACCGTTTACCGGCTGCGCGACTGGGGTGTTTCCCGGCAACGTTACTGGGGCTGCCCAATCCCGATCATCCATTGCGAAGCCTGTGGCATCGTTCCGGTACCGGAAAAAGATTTGCCGGTCGAACTTCCCCGGGACATCGCCTTTGATAAGGGCGGCAACCCCCTGGACCATCACGCCGCCTGGCAAAACGTGGCGTGCCCCAATTGCGGCAAGCAGGCGCGGCGCGAAACCGACACCTTCGATACCTTTTTCGAATCGTCCTGGTATTTTCTGCGTTTTTGTTCGCCGCATCTGGAAAACGCGGCCTTCGATCGCGACGCCGTTGCCTATTGGATGCCGGTCGATCAATACATCGGCGGCATCGAACATGCCGTCCTGCATCTTCTTTATTCCCGTTTCTTCACCCGCGCCCTTCGCGATTGCGGCTATCTTGATCTTGCCGAACCCTTCGCCGGCCTGCTGACCCAGGGCATGGTCTGCCACGAAACCTATCGCGACAAGGATGGCCGCTGGCTTTATCCCCAGGACGTAACCCATGGGGAAGGCGGCACCGCCGCTGTTGACCAATCCGGTGCCTTGGTCACGGTCGGGCGCTCGGAAAAGATGAGCAAATCAAAGCGGAACACAGTCGACCCCAAAGCCATCATCGCCGCCTATGGAGCCGACACGGCGCGGCTCTTCATGCTTTCCGACAGCCCACCGGATCGGGATCTTGAATGGACCGAAACCGGTGTCGATGGCGCGTGGCGCTACGTAAACCGGTTATGGCGGATGGTTGCCGAGCCGTCGCTTCCCCTGCCGCCAGTCGCGACCGCGCAACCGCCATCCCTTGGCAATGCGGCCCTAGCCATCCATCGGATCGTTCACAAAACAATCGACGCCGTCACACAGGACCTGGAACATTTTCATTTCAACCGGGCCATCGCGCGCATCCGGGAAATGACGAACGCGCTTGGCGAAGTGAAGGGAAACGAGGCCGGTGACGCCTGGGTTGGCGCCCCCTGGGTGCTTCGAGAGGGGCTGGAAGCCCTTGCCCGCCTTATCCAGCCAATGACGCCGCATCTGGCGGAAGAATTGTGGCAGATTCTAGGCCATGAAACACTGCTTGCCGATGCCCCATGGCCGCAAGCAGACCCATTGCTTATCCTGGATGAAAGGCTGACCATTGCCGTTCAGATCAACGGCAAACTGCGCGGCACAATTGACCTGCCACGCGACGCCACACGCGAAGACGCCGAGGCGGCGGCGCTCGCCCTGCCTGCGGTTGCAAAGGCCCTTGAGGAAAAGCCGGCGCGGCGGATCATTGTCGTGCCCAATCGGGTGATTAATGTCGTCGTTTAGAACCGTCCTTCTGGTGGCAATGCTTTTAAACCTGACGGCATGTGGCTTTCACGCGCTTTATGGACCGGGTGGAAATGGCGTCGCACCCGCAGCGAACCAATTGGCCCTTGTTCGCATCGACCGCATCCCGAATCGTTTGGGCCAGCAACTTCGAAATGCGCTTTTAGATGGCATCACGCCGATGGGGCCACCATCCAAGCCGCGTTATCTTCTTCGCGTTTCCGTAAAGGAATCAATTCAGGAACTTGGCATCCGCAAGGACGAAACCGCCACGCGCGCAAATTTGCGCCTCAACGCAAAATATGCGCTTTACGACGCCATCACCCATGCAGAATTATTCGAATCAAAGCTTCGGGCCGTTGGCAGTTACAACATTCTGCAATCCGATTTTGCGACTCTTACCGCCGAACAAAACGTTCGCTCGCGGCTGGTTCGAAAAATCAGCGACAGCATCCGAACGGGCCTCGCCGTTCACTTAAGCGCGCAAGCACGCGCGCCCTAAAAACAGATGAAGATCGCGCCAAAGCGCATTCCGTCTTTCCTGCAAACGCCCGATCCAAAGGCGCGCGCGATATTGGTTTATGGCCGGGACGCGGGCGAAGTTCAGGAACGCCTTGCTGCCTTGGTCGCAACCGTGCTTGACGACCCCAAAGATCCCTTTCGCCTTCGCGAACTTGGCGCCAGCGACGTAAAAAAAGACGCTGCCAGGCTTCGGGACGAGGCCGCAGCACAGGCCCTTGGCGGCGGTCGTTGCGTCCTGCGCCTTCGTTCCGTCGGCGACGATCTTACACCGACGTTACGCGACTTTCTGGGCAACCCGGCTGGGGACGCCTTGCTTTTGTTGGGGGCCGGGGATTTGAGTGCGCGCTCCACGTTGCGGAAACTTTTTGAACGCGCCGATAACGCTGCGGCCATTCCCTGTTACGGCGATACCGCCGCCGCGTTGGAACGGATCATCAAAGACGAGCTTGCCGGAGCCGACATTACCGACGAAGCGCGCGGCTATCTGCTTGCCCATCTTGGTGCCGACCGCATGGTGACACGCCGGGAGCTGGAGAAGCTGGCGCTCTACATGGATGGTGAAAAGAAAATCACCTTGCCGGACGTGATCCAATCCATTGGCGACAGTTCCACTCTTACCCTGGAGGACATCGCTTTTGCCGTCGGACGCGGTGCGCGGGAAGCGCTCGAACAGGCGCTCGCGCGCACCCATCTTGAAGGCATTTCCCCAATCGCTATCCTGCGCGCAACAAGCCAGCATTTTTTACGCCTGCATCTCGTGCGCGGACGCATGGAACGGGGCGAGGATTTGAGCGCCGCGCTCCAGTCGTTGCGGCCGCCGGTTTTCTTCAAGCGCATGCCCGCGTTCCGCGAACAGGCAATGCGCTGGAAACTGGGTGCCATCGGGCGTGTGCTTGAATTGCTTGGCGCGCGTGAGGTGACCTGTAAATCCGGCGTGCTTCCCGCAAAAGTAATCTGCGATCGTACGCTTTTGGAAATTGCCGTGCGCGGCGGTGGAAAAAACTAGCGGGTTTAATTTTCTTTTAAGGCCGCGTCTCCAGGCAAATGATCCGGATGATTAAGGCGGCGCAAAACGTTGTCGAGCTGTTCAAGGGTTTGGCAATGAACAATCAGCTCGCCGCCCTTGCTGCCATGAAAACGAATGGCAACCCGCAAACCTAAAAGCGTGGACAGGTCGCGCTCCAGCGCAAGGGTGTCCGCATCGACCATGGCCGACGGCGCTTCCGTCTTTTTTTTCTTTTGCTGACGACGCACAAGCGCTTCCGTTTGGCGCACGTTCAATCCCTTGCGCACAACCTCCTTGGCCAGGGCCTCAGGGTTCGTTGCGTTCAACAACGCGCGACCATGACCAGCGCTTAATTCGCCAGCGTCCAACAACGCTTTTACTTTTTTCGGCAAGCCGAGCAGGCGGAGCGTGTTGGCGATGTGGCTTCGGCTTTTGCCGACACCTTTTGCCAGCGCTTCCTGAGTGTGGGAAAACTCGTCCATCAATCGCTGATAGCCTTCCGCTTCTTCCAGCGATGTTAAGTCCTGCCGCTGCACGTTTTCGATCAGCGCGACTTCAAGGGCGTCGCTGTCGCTAAGATCGCGAATGAGAACCGGGACTTCGTGCAGGCCTGCAATCTGGGCCGCGCGCCAGCGGCGTTCGCCGGCAATAATGTCATAGCGGTCGCCGCCATCGATGCGACGCACGAGAATGGGTTGCAGAATTCCCTTTTCACGAATGGACTGCGCCAGCGCCGCAATCGCTTCGTCGTCGAAACGGCGGCGCGGCTGCTGCGTGCCGGGGCTCAACAGATCAAGGGGGATCGTCTTTCCCTGACGCAGTTTGTCGAGGGCTGCGTAATCTTCCGTCTCCTCGCCAAGAAGCGCTGCCAGACCACGGCCCAGGCCACGGCGTTTTCCTTCTTCCATCAGCCTTGCCCTTTCCGGGCCGAGGCCCCGCGGCTTTCGCGACGTAGAATTTCGCGCGCCAGATTTATATAGGCGCGTGCGCCGGCGCAATGCCGGTCATAGAGCAGAACCGGCAGGCCGTGGGACGGCGCTTCCGACACGCGCACATTGCGCGGGATGACCGTTTCATAAACCTGGTCCCCAAAATAGGCGCGCACATCCGCAGCGACGGATTTGCTCAAAATGTTGCGGCGATCAAACATGGTCAGCACGACGCCGAGAAGCTCAAGGGACGGGTTCAGCACCTTGCGAATCCGTTCAAGGGTTTGAATAAGGTGGCTAAGTCCTTCCAATGCAAGGAATTCACATTGCAATGGTACCAGAACGGCCGTTGCAGCGACCAGGGCGTTCAAACTAAGCAGGCCAAGGCCCGGCGGACAATCGATCAGCACATAATCAAAACCGGGCAAGGCGTCATGCAGTGCCTCACGCAATAAATACTCCCGCTTCTCCGCACCCACCAATTCTATTTCGGCTCCGGAAAGATCTACGGACGCCGGGATGACCATCAGCCCGGGGATGCGCGTCGCCACCATAGCGGCCATCGGGGTGGCCTCCCCGACAAGGACGTCATAAGACGTAACTACCCGTAATTCCTTGCTAATTCCAAGTCCCGTGCTGGCATTTCCCTGGGGGTCCAGATCAATAACACAAACCCGCTTGCCAACCGCCGCCAGGCCGGTTGCCAGATTAATCGCCGTCGTTGTCTTGCCAACGCCGCCTTTTTGATTCGATATCGCAATGATTTTTGGCGTGGCTTTTCCGGCGTCCTCAGCCAATGTCGAGGCAGATGTCGAGGCAGGCGCCGCCCCATCCGCGGTGCCGCCGGAAGTATCGGCAGCCAGGGCCGTGTCATTTGGCGTGTCGGGGAGCATGTTGGACATCTCCTAGACGAAGAATCACCCCGTCCGGGTCTGATTTGCTTGAAATCGTCTCGACGGCCATCTTCCAGCTTTTTTCGGCCTCGGTCAATTCCTCAAAAGCGGCCTTTCCCTTCAAAAACAGCCCTTCGGCCCCAAGACCCAGAAAAGGATGGGCCAGCAACAGCAATCGGGAGAGGGGCGCAAGGGCGCGCGAGACGACAACATCGACCCGCCAGGGGGTCAGATTTTCGATCCTGGCGTTGTGAATTTCCACCGAAACCCCGGTTTCCCGGGCGGCTTCGCGAAGAAAGGCGCATTTTCGCGCGTCGCTCTCCACCAGATGCACCTGCGGCACCCCCAATATACCAAGGACCAGCCCTGGAAAGCCGGCACCACTGCCAAGATCGACGAGAGATTGCGCGCCTTCGGGAAGCAGGGGAAGGAGCTGCGCCGAATCCAGGAAGTGCCGCCGCCAAGGGTCCGCCAGACTGCGGCCGCCAACAAGGTTGATGCTCTTTTGCCAGCGCGTCAGCAGCTGGAGATAGGTCGCAAGGCGGGCGAATGTTTCACGTGAAACATTCGTGAGCGCCTGAAACTCGGCGGGCTTAAGAGGGAGCGGCGGGGAAGGTGCCGGGGAATCCATCGGCAACGGGCTCACGCAACCCGGACAGGGCTGGGCTTGCCCCCGGAACCGTCCCGGGACTTTTCCCGGGGCAGGCTGCCGCGCATCTCGAAGCGCACATCCTTGCGCGCGCTTTTGGGCCTGTCTTTGCGCACGTGGGCAAGCAGGGCTGTCAACGCCGCCGGTGTGATGCCGGAAATTCGCGCCGCTGCCCCCAATGTGGCCGGGCGGGCAGCCTTAAGCTTGGCGCGCGCCTCGTTCGAGAGACTGCCGACGCAATCAAAATCCAGCTCCGGCGGCAGCACCAGGGCTTCGTCCCGACGAAAGGCCCGAATATCTGCCGCCTGGCGCTCAAAATAGGCGGCGTAGCGGGAATCGATCTCAAGCTGCTCGGCCACGTCCCGGCGCAAATCGCCCAGTTCCGGCCAAATCGTCGTCAATTTCGCCCAGCCCACCCGCGGATGTCCCAGCCATTCCCGGGCCGTCCGGCGCACGCCATCGCAATTAACGGCGATTCCGTGGGCAGCAATGGCGTTGGGCGTCGCAGAAAGCGCGTCCAGACGCTGTCTCGCCTCGGCAAGGGCGTGTTTTTTTGCCAGAAAATGCGTGCGGCGCAACGCACCGGTGCCGCCAATGGCAATGGCTTTGTCCGTCAGCCTTTGATCGGCGTTGTCGGCGCGCAAATGCAGCCGATATTCGGCGCGCGATGTAAACATGCGATAGGGCTCGGAAACACCGCGCGTAATCAGATCGTCCACCAGCACGCCAAGATAGGCGTCCGTGCGATCAAGGGTGAAGGGCGCGGACCCCGAAACCGCAAGGGCGGCGTTGAACCCGGCCAAAATTCCCTGGGCGGCGGCCTCTTCATAGCCCGTCGTTCCATTGATCTGCCCGGCCAGAAAAAGCCTTAATATCCTTTTAGTTTCAAGTGTTTGTGTCAATTCTCGAGGGTCAACATAGTCGTATTCAATGGCATAGCCGGGCCGGGTCATGCGCGCATGTTCAAGGCCCGGAATGGTTTTCAGAAGCGCCCGCTGCACGGCCTCCGGCAAAGCGGTCGAAATGCCGTTGGGATAAACGGTTGTGTCCTCCAGGCCCTCCGGCTCCAAAAAAATCTGATGACGCGACCGCCCGGAAAAACGAACAACCTTGTCTTCAATCGACGGGCAATAACGCGGACCGGCGCTTTTAATTGTGCCGGAATAGATAGGCGACAAATGCAGACTCTCACGAATAAGCGCGTGGCTGGCCGGGGTCGTGCCGGTGATATGGCAGAGAATCTGCGGCGTCGTGATCCGGTCCGTCAGCATCGAAAACGGCTCCGGCGGCACGTCGCCCGGCTGGGGCGTCAGCCCTTCCCAATCGATTGTGCGCCCATCCAGCCTGGGTGGCGTACCGGTCTTGAGACGGCCAAGAACAAAGCCTTCGCGCGCAAGCGTCCTGGAAAGTGCCGTCGCAGGTGCTTCGCCATAGCGGCCCGCCGGTATTGTTTCGGTGCCAATGTGAATTTTCCCGCCAAGAAAGGTTCCTGTCGTCAGCACGACGGCACCGGCATGTAGTGTTTCCCCCGCCGCCGTGACAACGCCGCCAATCCTGGCCGCGGAACGGACCCCATCGCCATGGACGCGCGTCACAACCAGGTCTTCGACGGCTGCCGCCATCAGGGTGAGGTTCGGAATCTCGCCCAGGATTGCCGCCATCGCCTGCTTGTAGCGCTTGCGGTCGGCCTGGGCGCGCGGCCCGCGAACGGCGGCACCACGACTGCGGTTCAGCACGCGGAACTGGATGCCGGCGCGATCGATGGCGCGGCCCATCAAACCATCCAGGGCATCAATTTCACGTACCAGATGACCCTTGCCGACGCCACCAATGGCCGGATTGCAGGACATCTCGCCGATGTTGTCCAATTGCAGGGTCAGCAGCAGGGTCTTCGCGCCGAGGCGTGCCGCCGCCGCCGCCGCTTCGGTCCCGGCGTGGCCGCCGCCGACAACAATTACATCGTAAGATCTGTTCATGCTGGCAAACCTAATCGCCGCCTTGGGCCCTGTCAAAATGGTGGTGTGGCAGCGGCGGTGCCGCGTTATTTGCCGATGCAGAATTCGGCGAACAAACGATCAAGAACGTCTTCCACATCGACGCGGCCGGTCAGGCGGCCAAGGGCGCGCACGCCAAGGCGCAAATCTTCCGCCGCCAATGCAATTTCTTCGGCGGGTTCTTCCGCATATTCTTCGGCCTGTGCCTCTAAGCGCAAAAACCGCGCCAGCGCATCGGCACAATCTTCAAGCCCCATGCGGTGACGCAGACGGGTCAGCGGCACCGTTTCACTGCCTTGCATGCGCGCGGCAATTTCTTCTTTCAGGCGCTGCCAAAACGCCGCCATGCCGATGCCGGTTTTTGCCGATATCAAAAGCGCCGCCGCGCCGATTTCGGGCGTTTTTTCCATCGGTCCCTGATCGTTGCCTGCGTCGCGCAAATCGCATTTTGTCAACAAAATCAATGTGTTATCGTCAATCAGGCTTTGCGTTTCGGCGTCCCATTCCGTCCCGGTCCCCTTATCAAAAAGAACGAGTTTTAAATCGGCATCTCTGGCGCGCGCGTGCGCGCGGTTAACGCCTTCCTGTTCGATTGCTATTCGAGTTTTGCGAAGCCCTGCCGTGTCAGCAATCGTCACCGCAAAACCGTCGATATCCATCGCCACTTCGATAACGTCGCGCGTGGTGCCGGGGCGGTCCGAAACGATGGCCGCCTCGCGCCGGGCCAGCGCATTTAGAAGCGTCGATTTGCCTGCGTTCGGCGCGCCCAACAGCACAATGCGAAAGCCATCGCGCAAACGTTCGCCGCAATGGCCGTCATCAAGATGCGCCCGGATTTCGCGTAAAATTTTTGCTGCCGCTTCCTGAGCACCATTCAGAATTTCCGGCGGCAGTTCCTCGTCGGAAAAATCGATGGCCGCCTCGACCCCTGCCAATGCGCGAAGCAGCCCCTCGCGCCAGGCTTCATAGCGATCAAAGAGCGCACCTTCGACCTGGCGTAGCGCCAGGCGACGTTGCGACGCCGTCTCCGCCTGAACAAGATCCGCCAGCCCCTCGACCGCCGTTAAATCCAGCTGGCCATTTTCAAAGGCGCGGCGCGTAAATTCGCCCGGTTCCGCCGGTCGCAGACCCGGCAAATGGGAAAGGCTTTCCAGCACACCGGCAACAACGGCCGGCCCACCATGGACGTGCAGCTCGGCCACCGCCTCGCCGGTGAAACTTGCCGGCTTTGGAAACCAAATGGCCAGCGCAAAATCCAGCGCGTCGCCGGTTTTAGGATCGCACAACGCCACGCGCGTTGCCCGCCTTGGCTCGGGCAGGGAATTGCCGGAAAGCTGTGTGAGAGCGACGCCTGCCTTCTCCCCGGAAATGCGCAGGACGGCAATGCCGGCACGCGCCTTGCCACTTGCCAGGGCGAAGATCGTATCTTCTTTCATGCAAGCCTCTGTAAGCGTTCAGACAGGCGCGTTGCCAGCCTCGTCAAGCATCAGGCGCGTCACACGGCCGCCGTCGCGGAGATGGGTAAGCAGAATTTCATCGGCGTCTTTTATCGTCTCGCAGCGATACCATACGCCCTCGGGATAAATGACAAGAACGGGCCCGGCGGCGCAAGCGTCCAGACACCCCGCCTTGTTCATCCGAATGCCTGTCAGGCCAAGTTCGACCGCGCGCCGCTTTAGATAGTCGCGAAGCTTGGCGCCGCCTTTCGCAGCACAACAGCCGCGCGGATCGGACGCGTCACGCTCGTTGACGCAGACAAAAACATGTTGGCGATAACGCATCGACACGAATCCTTCTTTAGACTGAACCTAAGCTATGGAATAATTCCCTGCAACGCCGCCGCCTTTTCAGCCAAGCCGAATGGATTTCCATGTCACGTAACCGTCTCGATCAGGAAACCAGCCCCTATCTCCGCCAGCATAAGGAAAACCCCGTTCATTGGCAGCCATGGGGGGCCGACGCCCTGGCGGCGGCGAAGGAACGCAACGTTCCCATTCTGCTTTCCATCGGGTACGCCGCCTGTCACTGGTGCCACGTCATGGCCCATGAGAGCTTTGAGGACAAAGACGTCGCCGCGGTAATGAATGCGGGCTTCGTAAACGTGAAAATCGATCGCGAGGAACGCCCGGACCTCGACCTTATCTACCAGGCGGCGCTCTCCCTTATGGGGGAGCAGGGCGGCTGGCCGCTTACCATGTTCCTGACACCCGATGGCGCGCCTTTTTACGGCGGCACCTATTTTCCGCCCGAAGCAAATTATGGACGTCCGGCCTGGCGCGACCTGCTGGCCAGCGTCACGCGCATCTATCAAGAAGATCCCGACAAGGTGACACGCAACGCCGTGGCCCTTCGCAACGCCGTGGCCGAGACGATTGCAACAAGCGCCGAAGGGGAACTGCCGCCGGAATTTCTTGAACAGACCGCGCGTGGCATTTTGCGCATCGTTGACCGAAAATATGGCGGCATCGGCAAGGCACCAAAATTTCCGCAAACGCCGATCTTCGAACTTCTCTGGCGTGCCCACCGGCGCGGTCAGGGCGAGGCGTTTGGGGGCGCGGTGACGCGCACGCTCGACCATATCTGCGCGGGCGGCATCTACGACCACCTTGGCGGTGGCTTTGCCCGCTATGCGACGGACAAGGAATGGCGCGTCCCGCACTTTGAAAAAATGCTTTACGACAACGCGCAGCTTATCGAGCAACTGACTCTCGTCTGGCAGGAAACCCGCAATCCTTTCTATGAGGAACGCGTCCGCGAAACCGTCGCCTGGGTGTTGCGCGAAATGCAAAATGTGGCAGGCGGCTTTCTAAGCAGCCTCGACGCCGACAGCGAAGGCGGCGAAGGCGTCTTTTACGTCTGGACGGAAGCGGAAATCGATGCCCTTCTCGGCGATGGGGCGACGGCTTTCAAAGCCGCCTATGACGTGCGCGCGGGCGGCAATTGGGAAGGCAAGACCATCCTTCGCCGCAACGCCGGTGGCGAGCTGCCGGTCTGGAATGCCGATCAGGAATCGCGCCTTCGCGCCAGTCGCGAAACCCTGTTTGCGGCGCGCGCGCAAAGGCCCCGGCCCGGTACGGACGATAAGGTGCTGGCCGATTGGAACGGTTTGATGATTGCCGCCATGGCGTTTGCCGGCCGTGTTTTCGAACAGCCGGACTGGGTGAATGCGGCCCGGCGCAGCTTTAATTTTGTTTGCGAAAAAATGACAACCGGCGACGGGCGATTGCACCACAGCTGGTGCCGGGACCGCAGCTGTCACCCGGCGACCCTTGACGATTACGCACAGATGGCGCGTGCGGCGCTGGCGCTTTACGAGACGGATTTTGCCGATGGCGATCTTGCCCACGCAACAGATTGGGTCGCGATTGCAAACGAAAAATACTGGGACGCGGAAAAGAACGGGTATTTTTTCACGCCCGATGACATGACGGAATTGTTTGCGCGCCCAAAACCCGGTGCCGACAACGCCACGCCCTCTGGCAACGGCGTGATGGCTTGCGTGCTTGCGCGTCTTTTTTATCTGACCGGCGATGCCGCCATGGGCAAGCGCGCGCAAGCGGTGATCCGCACCTTCGCCGGCGATGCCATCGCAAACCCGCCCGGCTATGCGACGCTTTTAAACGCGTCTGAATTTCTCCATGGCGCGCTTCAGGTCACCGTACTGGGCGATCCCGCGGCAACGGACACCCGGGCCTTGCTGAAAGCGATCCATGCCGTCTCGCTTCCCAACCACGTCACCCAGGTTGTTGCCGATGAAGCGGCCCTTCCCCCCACCCATCCGGCAAAAGGCAAACGCCGCGAAGCCGGCCGGGCCACCTGCTATCTCTGCCGGGGTCCGGTTTGCAGCGTGGCGATTGCCGACGCCGATGCCCTCGAAGTCGCCTTAAGGGATGGGGATTAAAATGCCCCGGCTTTCCATGCAATCGCCCCTCGGCCAAATCACGCTCTTCGAAGAAGATGGAAAAATTATCAGCCTCCGCTGGGCAGCGGGGTGCCGGGACGCGAGCCAGCCGCCCGAAGAAACGCCGCTGCTTCGCCGCGCACAGCGGCAATTGGAAGCCTATTTCAAGGGGCGCCGCCAACGCTTTGATTTGCCCCTGGCGCCTGCGGGCACCACCTTCCAAAAGACCGTCTGGCAGGCCATGTCCCAGATTCCCCATGGCGAAACCCGTAGCTATGGCCATCTGGCAAAAGACTTGAAAAGCGGGCCCCGGGCCGTTGGCGGGGCGTGTGCGCGCAACCCGATCCCGGTCCTGATCCCGTGCCACCGCGTTCTTGGTGCCCATGGCGCGCTTGGCGGCTATTCCGCAAGGGGCGGCGTGGCGACAAAGCGCCGCCTGCTGGCGCTGGAGGCAGGCACACCGGCCGGAACGGCCCCGTGACAAGGCGAGGGCAGCAAGATATCCTTTCCGGCAACGCCAGGGTGTTGCTGAGCCGCGCTTAAAAAGAAGGCAAGCCTTCCAGCCGGGCCTTCCAGGAGAACGCCATGAGCGAAATTTCGATACCGGCCTCGGACGGGGGCGAATTTTCCGCCTATCTGGCAAAGCCTGCCGGTGCGCCCGCGCCGGGTTCGCCCGCGCCGGGTCTTCTGCTGATCCAGGAAATTTTCGGCGTAAACCAGGAAATGCGCGATCGTGCCGATCGCCTTGCCGCCGAAGGCTTTGTCGTGCTGTGCCCGGATCTTTTCTGGCGTCAGGAACCGAGTGTGCAGTTAACGGACCAGAGCAAGAAAGAATGGGACAAGGCATTTACGCTTTACCAGGGCTTCCACGAAGCAAAAGGCATTCAGGATTTAATTGCGGCTCTTTTTTCCTTGCGCAACCTTCCCGAATGCAACGGCCAGGCGGGTGCCGTCGGCTATTGCCTTGGGGGCAAGCTTGCCTATCTGATGGCCACCCGTTCGGATGTTAATTGCGCCGTCGGCTATTACGGTGTCGGCATCGAAGCCGCCCTGGACGAGGCAAACGCCATCCTGCGGCCCTTGTTGCTGCACATTGCCGAAGAAGATCAATTCGTTTCCAAAGAAGCCCGGGGTGAAATCATCGAAGCCCTTGGGCGGCATCATTGCGTCACCCTTCATTCCTATCCGGGGGTCGATCACGCGTTTGCGCGCACAAACGGCATTACCTATGATGAAAAAGCTGCGACCCTTGCCGGTCAGCGCTCGCTCGCCTTCCTGAAGAAGTATCTCAGCTAAGATGCCTGAGACAACCGGCGCTATTCGTTTTCATAAACCCGGAGGGCCGGACGTTCTGCAGTGGGAGCGTGTCGCCATTGATGCGCCCGGTCCGGAAGACGCCTGCGTCAAACAGGCGGCCATCGGCGTTAATTTTCACGACATTTATGTGCGCGAAGGCCTTTACCCCGCGCCCGCCCTTCCAGCCATCCCCGGTCTTGAAGCGGCAGGCGTCGTTGAGGCCGTCGGCGAGGGCGTGAGTGAAATCCGGGTCGGCGACCGCGTCGCTTATGCCTCCCCGCGCCAGGGCGCCTATGCCGAAAAGCGGTTGATCCCTGCGGCCGAATTGGTGCCATTGCCGGATAGCATTTCTTACGACATTGCCGCCGCCATTATGATCAAGGGCATGACCGCACAATATCTTCTRCGCCGYACMCACCGGGTGAAAAAGGGTGAGACAATCCTTGTCCATGCGGCWGCCGGCGGCGTCGGCCTYATCCTCTGCCAATGGGCGAAGCATCTGGGCGCGCATGTGATCGGCACCGTTGGCAGCGAAGAAAAGGCGGCGCTGGCCCTGCGCCATGGTTGCGACCACGCGATCCTCTACCGGRAAGAGAATTTTCCCCAGCGCGTCCGTGAAATAACCAGGGGCAACGGCGTGGCCGTCGTTTACGATTCCGTCGGCAAGGACAGCTTTCAAGGCTCCCTCGACTGCCTAAGGCCTTTTRGAAAGATGGTAAGTTTCGGCCAGTCTTCCGGCCGGGTGCCGCCTTTTGAAATTCTCGACCTGATGAACAAGGGGTCGCTTTTTTTAACGCGCCCGACGCTTTTTACCCATATTGCAAAGCGCAAAGACCTGCTGGCCATTGCCTGCGAAATGTTTGTTGCCATCGATAAGGGCGTCTTTCATGTCGAAATTCGCCACAGCTATCCTTTGCGCGAAGCCGCGCGCGCCCAGGTGGCCATCGCCGCAAGGCAAACGATGGGCGCATCGATCCTAAAACCTTAAAAGAAAATTTTGGGCATCTTGCCGAACGCGGTGGCGAGTGGGCTTACGTGTTCATCGAGTCGAAGAAGTCGTCGTTGTTCTTCGTCGTTTTCAGCTTGCCCAGCAGGAATTCCATCGCGTCCGTCACGCCCATCGGCGTCAGGATCCGGCGCAACACCCACATCTTTGAAAGACGCCCCTTGTCGACCAAAAGCTCTTCCTTGCGCGTGCCCGATTTGGTGATGTCGATGGAAGGAAAAATACGTTTGTCGGCGAGTTTCCGGTCGAGGATGATTTCGGAATTTCCCGTTCCCTTGAACTCTTCGAAGATCACCTCGTCCATGCGTGAGCCGGTGTCGATCAGCGCCGTGGCGATGATGGTCAGCGAGCCGCCGTCCTCGATGTTGCGCGCCGCGCCGAAGAATCGTTTTGGCCGTTGCAGCGCGTTCGCGTCAACGCCGCCCGTCAGCACTTTCCCCGATGAGGGAACGACCGAGTTATACGCGCGCGCCAGACGCGTAATTGAATCAAGAAGAATGATCACGTCGCGCTTGTGTTCAACAAGGCGCTTTGCTTTTTCGATGACCATTTCGGCAACCTGCACGTGACGCGTCGCCGGCTCGTCAAAGGTTGAGCTAACCACCTCACCGCGTACCGACCGCGCCATGTCCGTCACTTCTTCCGGCCGTTCGTCCACCAAAAGAACGATCAGGTAACAGTCCTTGTTGTTCTCCATAATGGCGTGCGCGATGTTTTGCAGCATCATCGTTTTACCGGTGCGCGGCGGCGCGACGATCAGGGCGCGCTGACCTTTTCCAAGCGGCGCGATAAGATCGATCACGCGCGCGGTGGTGTCCTTCACCGTCGGATCGTTAATCTCTAGGTTGATTTTATCTTCCGGGTAAAGCGGCGTTAAATTGTCAAAATTAATGCGGTGACGCGTGGATTCCGGTTCGTCGAAATTAATCGCGTTGACCTTGATAAGCGCAAAATAGCGCTCGCCATGTTTCGGCGACCGGATCTGTCCATCGACCGTATCGCCCGTGCGCAAACCAAAGCGTCTGACCTGGCTGGGCGAGACATAAATATCGTCCGGGCCGGGAAGATAATTTGCCTCGGACGAGCGCAGGAAGCCAAACCCGTCCTGAAGAATCTCAAGCACGCCGTCGCCATAGATCGGCGTATCGTTATCGGCCAGCTGCTTTAGGATTGCGAAGACCATGTCCTGCTTGCGCAAGGAGCCGGCATTCTCGATCTTCAGCTCCTCGGCATAGGCCAACAGATCGGCGGGGGCTTTTGTCTTAAGTTCCTGTAATTTCATAGAGTTATCTACATTTCACGGGTGAGGTGCGGCGATTGCCGGAGGGGAGAACAGAGGCGACCAGAAGGATCGGGAGGACGAGCGGACATCCGCAGAATTGCCGGAAGCCGTTTCGATTTTCTGAAGAAGCGCGGACGATTTTTCCGCTCTTCGAAAAAGACTAGCGAGGCCCTTGCGAGAAGTCAAACGCCGAATTTTTCGATCCCGGATGTTTTCACGCGCGCGCTATGTTCAAAACGCCCCCGGATGCGCAAGGCCCTTTAAAAGGGTTTCACGACCACCAGGATGACGATGCCAATCATCAAAACCGTCGGCACTTCGTTTGCGCGTCGATAGAATTTTGCCGACCGCTGGTTGCGGTTCTCCAGAAAATCTTTTCGCCAACGCGCAAGAACGCCATGAAAGGCCGACATGGCCAGGACAAGGGCAAGCTTTGCGTAAATCCACCCCGCCGACCAATCGACCAGTTGCGGTGTCAAAAGCAAAAGGCCGCCGAAAAGAAACGCGGCCAGCATGGCCGGGTTGATGATGGCGCGAAGCAGGCGGCGCTCCATCACGTTTAACATGTCCGAGGCCTCGCCACCCGGCACCGCGTCACAGTGATAGACGTAGAGTCTCGGCAGATAAAGCATGCCCGCCATCCAGGCAATCACCGAAATGATGTGCAGCGCTTTGACCCACCCATAGAAATTGATCAGCCCGTCTTCCATCGCGGTTTTCCCTTCTGGCGGTCGTTACGGTTCGGTTCGGGTGCCGGGATTTACGCACCCGGAAAAGCCTTGCGGACAAATGCGCCGCCCCCCCTCGCCATCAAGCGGTGTGGCACGTGCGCAGGCCCCTCGCACAAGCCCGGCCAGGGCCTGAATGAACGGGGCCTCCGTGCCCACGGTCGGCACGCGCGTATAGGCTGGCACGCCACGTTTTTCCGCCAACGCCCGGTAAGTGATGTCCAGCTCGACAAGGGTTTCCGAATGTTCCGAAACAAACGCCACCGGAACCACGATGACCGGCACGCCATCCCTCGCCGCCCGGTCGATTTCCTCATCAAGGGAAGGCCCAATCCATTCCAGCGGCCCGACCCGGCTCTGGTAGCAAATAGCCCAATCGATAGCGTTTTCGCCCGAATTTTCGCCCGAATTTTTGCGAAGTTCCGCAACGATGCCCTTTACGGTTTCGTTTATCTGCCATTCATACGGGTCGCCACCGGTAATGATTTTCTTTGGAAGGCCGTGGGCCGAAAACAGCACGCGCGCCCGCGCATTTTCTCCGGTTTTCCCAGCGCGCGCCTGACGTAACAATGCCGCCACCGCCTTTTGAAACCCTGCAGCCAGCGGATAACAGCAAATGGCGTAAGTGGGGACATCGATGCCCGCTTTGCGCGCGGCTTTTTTCCAGGCTTTCAGGGACGAGCCGGTCGTCGTCGTCGAGAATTGCGGGTAAAGGGGCAGCAGAACAATCCTGTCCGGGGACCACGCTTTTACCTTGGCTGCCGTCTCGGCGCTAAGCGGATGCCAATAGCGCATGGCGACAAACACCCGGTATTGGTGATCGACCTCATCGCTTTCAAGTATTTGGGCCAGGGCCGCCGCCTGTTTTTCCGTCAGGGAACGGATGGGCGAGCCGCCGCCAAGCTTGGCATAAATGGCGCGTGCGGTCGGTGCACGGCGCTTCGCGATCCGCCACGCCAGCAAATTTCGAAAGGGCTGTGGCAGACGAAGAATGGCGGGGTCTTTAAAGAGATTAAAAAGAAAGGGAGCTACCGCCTCCGGTCCGTCCGGTCCTCCCAGATTAAAAAGCACAACGGCTGTTTTTGTCATCGAAGCGTCCAGATCATCGAAGCGTCCAGATTTGGTTGTGGGCTTTCACTTAGGCTGTCTTGCGAACGCTTTCGACAAGCTCGGCGACATGTTCCGGCGGCGTCTTTAAATCAACCCCGTGGCCAAGATTAAAGATAAAAGGCCCGCCGCCCAGGCTTTCCAGTATCGATGCCGTTGCCACCGCCATCGTCTGGCCCCCTTCAATCAGAGCTTGGGGGCTTAAATTTCCCTGCACACAAACCTTCGGCTGAAGTTTTTCTGCCGCCCATTTCGGCAAAACATCTGTATCGATGCTGACCCCGTCCAGACCGCTTTTTTCGGCATAAATTTCATAGCGCGTCTTAACGCCACGGGGAAAACCAATAAGCGGTACCTCTGGAAAGGCTTTCCGTAATTTGCCGACAATGGCTTGAGTTGGCGCAAGGCACCAGCGTTCAAATTGCGCTGGGGAAAGAAGGCCCGCCCAGCTATCGAAAATCTGGACCGCATCAGCGCCGGCTTCGATTTGGCGAATAAGGTGATGAGAAACGCTTTCAACCAGAATGTTGATTAGCTCGGAAAAGGAATCCGGGGCTTCATCGGCCCAGCGTTTTGCCTTTTTAAAACCCTGGCCACCGCGCCCTTCGATCATATAAGCGGCAAGAGTCCATGGTGCGCCCGCAAAACCAATTAACGCTGTTTTATCTGAAAGCTCGCTTCGCGTTTTTTTAATCGCCTCATAAACCGGAGCAAGCTTTTCTTCCTGCCAGACAAGGTTTTTTAGATCCGCGTCGCTTTTCAGTTCTTCCAGAACCGGGCCTTCACCCTCTCGAAAGGCGACCCACTGACCAAGGGCATCTGGAACAACCAGAATATCTGAAAAAATAATTGCCGCATCAAAAGAAAAACGCCGGATTGGCTGCAACGTTACCTCAACCGCCAATTCTGGCGTATAGCAAAGTTCCAGAAAATTCCCGATCTTTTTTCTTACCTCCCGATATTCCGGAAGATACCGGCCTGCCTGACGCATGAGCCAGATCGGCGGCGGCGAAAGACATTCCCCACGCAAAGCCTGCAAAAACGGTTTTTTAGCATCAGACATTTTTGAAAGATCGTTTCACTTCGATGAAGACCACTTACCTTATCTATATAAGAATATTAAATAATAAATAGTGGCTGTAGTAGGGCCTGTGAAAAGGAAGGATGCTTTCTTCATTCAGGACTTTTCACCAATCGGCCAAAAACGCACCACGCCAAGCAGCCAGCCTGTGGAAATCCAATTGAAAACGATGTGGATGAGCTATGTGGACCCTCGTGTTTTTAAAGAAAATTTCTTTTCCACAGGCTGTGAGAGAAAACCGGAATCTGGGGCGGTTTCGCCGCTTTTTGCTGGTGTTTTAAACCGGCGGGGATAACGTTGTTCCAGTACCAAAAAGACGAAGAAGAACCGGTGGGGGAAAGAGAGCTCTTTTTCCCCCTCGAAGAAAATAGACGACATACACACATCTTTGAAGAAAGTGTCCACATGTCTCCGGTGAAAAATTTTCATCTACATCTTGTTTCAGATGCGACGGGTGAGACAATCGGCAACGTTGTTCGCGCCTGCCTTGTTCAATTTGAAAACGTTACAACGCAAGAACACAACTGGTTTCTCATTCGCTCAGAGGCACAGATCGGGCGCGTTTTGGAAGCGGCGGCGGCGACGCGCGGCGTTGTGCTTTTCACCCTGGTTAATTCCAGGCTCCGTAAGGCGCTGGAGAACGGCTGCCGGAAATTAAAGCTGCCTTGTATCCCGGTTCTGGATCCGGTCATGGGCGCGCTTCGTGGCCATTTGGGAATCGAAAGCCAGGACCAGCCCGGTCGCCAGCACGCGCTGGATGAAAAATACTACCACCGGCTCGACGCCATGAGCTTTGCCCTTTTAAACGACGATGGGCAGCATGCGGAAAATTTGAACGATGCCGATGTCGTGCTTGTCGGAGCTTCGCGGACGACGAAAACACCAACCTGCATCTATCTTGCGAACCGGGGCCTTCGTGCCGCGAATGTCCCCATCGTACCGGGCGCGCCGCTTCTTGATGCCGTAGGGAAGGCGGTTCGCCCGCTTGTTGTCGGGCTGACGATGGAGCCCTCTCGCCTTGCCGAGGCACGCCAGTCGCGCCTGCCGGAAAGCGGTGGTGCAACGGGCTACACGGATTTTGAAAGCGTTCGGGAGGAAGTTCTGCGTGCGCGACGGATCTTCAGCGAACATGGCTGGCCGGTGATTGATGTGACGCGGCGCGCCATCGAAGAAACGGCTTCGGCTATCCTGCAGCTTTACACCGAACGGCGAAGTGTGGCGGCCCATGAATAAATCAAAGCCTGAGGTTGTTCTGGCCTCGAAAAGCCAGATTCGCGCGCAATTGCTTCGAAACGCCGGCCTTGCCTTTGCCTGCGAGCCGGCCCCGGTTGACGAGGGGGAAATCAAACACTCGATGCAGGGCGAACCGATTGAAGCTGTTGCGCAGGTGCTAGCCGAAATGAAGGCGCAGCATGTCTCGCGTAAATTTCCAGATGCGCTCGTCATTGGCGCTGACCAGATTCTTGAATGCGACGGCGTACGCTATGACAAACCAGCGGACCTTACCCAGGCGCGCAAACAGCTTGCCACCCTTCGTGGACGTTCCCACGATCTGGTAAGCGTCGCCATGGTCGTTCGGGGCGGCGCGCGTTTGTGGCATCATGTGGATCGCGTTCATCTGGAAATGCGCCCCTTCAGCGATGCGTTTCTGGACGCCTATCTTGCGTCGATCGGGGAAGATGCGCTGATGAGCGTCGGCAGCTACCAGTTGGAAGGCCGGGGCGCGCAGCTTTTTTCGCGCGTTCGGGGCGATTATTTTGCCATTCTTGGGCTTCCGCTTTTACCGTTGCTTGGTTTTTTGCGGGAGCAGGGGGCGTTGGCGCGATGAATCTTACCGGAAAGGCATGCATTGCCGGCGTGATGGGATGGCCGGTGGCCCATTCCCGCTCGCCTGCCTGCCACGGCTATTGGCTGGCGCATTATGGGGTCGATGGTGCCTATGTGCCGCTGCCCGTGCGGCCGGAAAATCTGGAAACAGCGTTGCGTGCGTTGCCGCTTCTGGGCTTTGCCGGGGTGAATGTGACGGTGCCCCATAAAGAGGCAGCCCTGGCCATCGTCGATGAAGCGGACGCGCTTGCTACGCGCATTGGTGCCGTCAACACGGTGAGCGTCCGGTCAGATGGCGGGCTTGTCGGCACCAACACGGACGGCTTTGGCTTTCTCGAAAACCTTCACCATGGCGCGCCGTCCTGGCGGGCCGCAGCGGGGCCGGCCGTTGTGCTTGGGGCGGGCGGGGCCGCGCGCGCGATTGTCGCGGCCCTTCTTGATGCCGGCGCGCCGGAAATCCGGCTGGTGAACCGGACAGCGACCCGGGCTGAAAACTTGCGCGACGCCCTTGCCGGGCCGATCCGGGTTGAAAGCTGGGCAGGCCGCGCTGACGCCCTTGCCGGGGCAAGCCTGCTTGTGAATGCGACCACCCTCGGCATGACGGGGGGCGAGGGTCTGGATCTGGATTTGGGGCAATTGCCGGGTGCGGCTCTGGTGACGGACATCGTCTATGCACCCCTTGAAACGCCGCTTTTGATGGCAGCGCGTGGCCTTGGTCACCCGACCGTTGACGGGCTGGGCATGCTGTTGCACCAGGCCCGGCCGGGATGGCGTATGTGGTTTAGCGGGGCGGCACCGGGCGGGGATACCGGGCCCATCGACCCCGAGGTGACTGACGCGCTTCGCACCGCCGTGCTTTTGGATATGGCTCGGTGAGCGACGGCCTGACGGTTCTTGGGTTGACCGGCTCAATCGGGATGGGAAAATCGACGGCTGCGGAAATGTTACGGCAGCTTGGCCTTCCCGTCTTTGACGCGGACGCAGTCGTGCACAAATTACAGGCGCCGGGCGGGCGGGCCATCCCGGCAATCGCGCGCGCCTTTCCTGATCTTGTGATGGGCGGCGTTCTGGATCGGGCGCGTCTGGCAAAGCGCGCCTTCGAGGCACCGGATGTTCTCCGTCGGCTTGAGCACATCCTGCACCCCCTCGTCCACGAGGCGGAAACGCGCTTTCTTCGCTTGGCGGCGCTTGGGCGGCGGCCTCTGGTTGTGCTGGATATCCCGCTTCTTTTTGAAAGCGGTGCCGAGCGGCGTTGCGACTACACGCTTGTCGTGACCGCGCCGCCCTTCGTTCAGGCGGCCCGGGTTTTAAAACGCCCCGGCATGACACCGGCACGTTTTCGTGCCGTATTGGACAAACAAATGCCGGATTTAGAGAAACGGAAACGCGCCGATTTTGTTATTCCCACCGGCGCGGGCCGCCATTATACGCGAAGCGTGCTTCGTGAAATTGTCCGGCAAACGCGCGCCCCATTGGGGATCAGGTGAGGGATCAGGAAAAAATGCAGCAGAAAACAACGCAACAGGACGCCGTGCGTCAGATTGTGCTGGATACGGAAACGACGGGACTGAACCCGAAAGGAGGGGATCGTATCGTCGAGCTTGGCTGCATTGAACTCGTCAACCTTCTTCCCACCGGCGAGCGCTTTCACGCCTATTTTAACCCGGAACGAAACGTCCCCGAGGAAGTTGTCCGGGTGCATGGGCTGACGGAAGAATTTTTAAGCGGCCATCCGCTGTTTGCCAAACGCGTCGATGAATTTCTCGACTTTATCGGGGACGCGCCCCTGGTCATTCATAACGCGGCATTTGACATGGGGTTTTTGAACGCCGAATTGACGCGGGCCGGAAAGACGCCGCTGGAAATGACGCGCGCCATTGATACGCTGACCCTCGCACGTAACAAATTTCCCGGCTCCCCGGCAAGCCTGGACGCGCTTTGCAAGCGCTTTGGCATCGATCTTTCCGGGCGGGAAAAGCACGGCGCGCTTCTCGATAGCGCGCTTTTGGCCGAAGTCTATCTGGAACTGATCGGAGGGCGACAGCCGGGACTGGGGCTGACCGTTGCCGAACGTGCCACCGCCTCGCAGGCTCGCCCTGCCGAAAAAACCTTCCGCGAACCCCGGCTCCATGGGCCAACGGAAGACGAGCTTGCCCTGCACGCGGCCTTCGTCACGCGGCTGAAAAACCCGCTTTGGGAATCCTGACGGACGGTTCTGGCAGGCCCCGGCTTTAAGAGGCGGCTTTGCCACCCGGCTGTGCCTCAAGATAGCGGGCCTGATAAAGCGCCGCGAAGTCGATCGGATTGATCAACATGGGCGGCAGGCTGCTTTCCTGGGTGAGGCTGGCAACGATGCTGCGCGCAAAGGGAAACAGATAGCGCGGGCATTCAATGTAAAGCGCCGGTTTTAGCTGATCTGCGCCCAGGCCGGTCAGCGTGAAGACGCCGGCATAGGTCAGTTCAAGAATAAAGATGGATGCCGTATCCGTCTTCGCCTCGCAGCGGATGGAAAGCGCGACCTCATAGGTGTTTGCTTCCAGATCCCGGGTGGCGACCTCAATGTTGATGTCCACATTCGGTGCCCCCTTCAGGCCCGAAATGCTTTCCGGGGCTCCCGGAATTTCAAAGGAAAGATCCCGAATATACTGGCCACGAATGGCAAGCGGAGATTCTTGCGCGGGTGCGCCTTGGGGCGTTACGGCGCTATCGGAAGACTTTGACGATCCGTTGTCTTTCATGGTCGGCTTTCCCTTTGTATGCGGTTGGACCGTGGCTATCATGGATTGTGAAGGCGAACAACCGTGAAGGGGCCGCTATTCTTCCCGTTTGCGGTCTTTCGGCGCTTCCTTGGACGGTGCCGGCGTCTCTCGGGTTGTTTCGGATGACGTTTCAGACGTCGTTTCGGACCCTATTTCCCAGTAAACGCCCTCGATCGTTTTGTCACCCATCGTGTCATTTGGCCCCGGCCCGGTTTCGGGTCCGCCCGGCGTGTTGGGCCAGGGCGGGTGCATTAAATGCCGTTCCGCGATGTGGTGAAGAAAATGGCGGAAAGGCGGGAAAAACAGCAAAAAACCAAGGCTATCGGTGACAAATCCCGGCGTAATCAGCAACGTTCCGGCGATCAGCAGGCAAAGGCCGTTGAACACCTCACGCGCCGGGAAGACATTGGTCGCAAGGCTTGCCTGGGCCTGGCGAAGGGTCGCGAGGCCCTGTATCCGAAAAAGCATCGCCCCAAGCATCGCTGTTAGCACGACGATCCCGATGGTCGGCCAAAGCCCAAGCAGGCCGCCAACCTCGATGAAGACCGCGATTTCAACAAGCGGGACGGAAAGAAAAAGAAGAAAAAGAAAGAGGGGCATTCGCTGTAACGTCGCCTTTGGCTAGACGGAAGAATATACAAACAGACTGGGAAGCGCTTATATGTACGTTATATACTGTACGACTGTGCGGAGGCCACCGGATGAACGTCGCCTGGTGGGCTCGCGTGATGGATGGCTCGCGACGACCCCGCGAATGGGCGGGTGGAGGCCAACGCCTTGCAATTCCTAGATATCCTGTTCTTTGCTGCGATCGCGGCGTTTCTGGCTTTCCGGTTGTGGGGTGTCCTTGGCCGGCGAAGCGATATTGATCGCCGCCCGCCCGCACCTTCCTGGCGCCCGCACGAAGACAAAGACGATGCGTCGTCGGTGCGAAGCAAGGGGGAAGAAGAAAACGTCGTTCGCTTGCCGGATCGAAGCGAGAAGAAAACGCCACCGTCCCAGCCATCCGATGATACGCCGTCCTCGGCCCCCATTGACGCGGCGATGCGCAAGGCGGATCCCGGCTTTGATCCAGACGAGTTCCTTGCCGGTGCGAGCGCCGCCTTCGAGATGGTGGTTGATGCGTTTGCGCATGGCGACAAGGAGACGTTGCAGCCCCTTCTCAGCAAGGACGTTTATTCGCGTTTTGCCGGCGCGATCGACGTGCGCGCGAAAGCGGAAGAAGTCCTTGAAACGACGGTCATCCGTATCGTCGACGCCACGATCAAAAAGGTCGTTTTGAAGGGGAATGTTGGGCAAATCACGGTGGCGTTTGTTTCGGAACAGATCAAGGTTACCTGGAACAAAGCCGGCGATATTCTTGATGGCGACCCGAACCACGTGAAATCGGTCGCCGATCTGTGGACGTTTCAGCGCGACCTGCGTGCTGCCAATCCGAACTGGGTTTTGACGGCTACCCACGGGTCGGCATGAGGGCATGCCGGCCTTCCGCCCGCTTTTTTTCCTTGTCTTTTTTCTGCTAGCTGCCTGTGACGCACCCTCGCCGCCGCCGGATTTCCGGCTGCAGCCGGTTGATTTTGATGCGCTTCCGGGATGGGCGGACGGGCGGTCCGAGGGCGGCCTGCTGGCATTTCGCAAAGGTTGCGCGCGCCTGATTGCGTCCCCCCAGAGCGAAAAAAAATGGGGTCGGGTCTGCGCTCAGGCGGCCACCGTCCCGGAAGGGGATACGACGGCCGCGCGTCTTTTCTTCGAGCGCGTCTTTACGCCGCACCGCGTGCTTGGCCATGGCAGGACGGAAGGTCTTTTCACCGGCTATTACGAAGCGGAACTTCGGGGCGCCTGGAAACGGGACGCGCAATACCGGTTTCCCATCTATGGTCGTCCGGCAGACCTCGTCATGGTTGATGTGGGGCGCTTTCGTGAAGAACATCGCGGCTTGACCCTGGCCGGGCGCGCGCAGGACGGCGCACTTCTTCCCTATGCGACGCGCGCCGAAATCGCCGCCGGTGCTCTTGTGGGAAAAGGGCTGGAACTTCTCTGGGCCGACGACCCGGTGGATGTCTTTTTCCTGCACATTCAGGGGTCCGGCCGGGTGCGGATGCGGGACGGCAGCGTCCTTCGCCTGGGCTACGCGGGGAAAAATGGGCACCGTTATCGCTCCATCGGGCGCGAGATGATCGCGCGCGGGGAAATGTCCAAAGAGGGTGTTTCAATGCCGGCGCTTCGTGCCTGGCTTGCGGCACATCCGGAGAAAGCCCCGGATTTGCTGGCCCACAACCCGTCCTTCATCTTTTTTCGGACCCTGGAAGGGGATGGCCCGATCGGCAGTCTGGGCGTGGCATTGACGCCGGGCCGAAGCCTGGCGGTGGACCGGGCGTTTCTGCCCCTTGGCGCGCCGCTCTGGCTTGATAGCGTCGAACCCCTTGATCCGGAAAAACCGCTTCGCCGCCTCGTCGTCGCCCAGGACACCGGCGGGGCGATCAAGGGGCCGGTGCGCGGCGATCTTTTTTGGGGCTTTGGGGCGGAGGCCGAGCGCCAGGCCGGCAGCATGAACGTTTCCGGAAAATATTATCTTTTGCTTCCCAAGGTGGGGGCGGCCCCGGGGGAGAAAGAAGTGGGCACAGAATAGGCATGCGCGTAGGACTTTTTGTCACCTGTCTGGTTGATCTTGTGCGCCCCAGGGTGGGGCTTGCCGCCGTCCGGCTGCTTGAGGACGCGGGCTGCGAAGTGGTTGTGCCGCGCGGCCAGACCTGTTGCGGCCAACCGGCTTACAACGCTGGCGCGCGTGATGATGCGGCGGCGCTGGCGCGCCAAACGGTGCGGGCTTTTGGCGAGGCGGACGTGGATTACGTCGTCGTGCCCTCGGGTTCCTGCGCCGCCGTTCTACGCGGCCATTACCCGGAACTTTTGGCGGACGATCCGGACATGGCGGCGCTGGCCAAAAAATTCAGCGGCCAGGTTTATGAATTGACGGCGTTTCTGGCAGACGTTCTCGACATCGCGCATTTGCCTGAAAGGACGCCGGGGAAAAACCCGCGCCGGATTGCCTATCACGATGCCTGCGCGGGCCTGCGCGAACTGGGCATTCGTGAAGCCCCTCGCCGCCTGCTTGAAAAAATACCGGGCCTTGATGTGGCGACCCTTGCCGATGGCGAAATCTGCTGTGGTTTTGGCGGCGCGTTCTGCACCAAATTTCCAGAAATTTCCGAACGCCTTGCCACCGATAAATGCCGGGCCGCAGAAAAAGACGGCGCGACGGAACTTACCGGCGGCGATCTGGGTTGCCTGCTGCATCTGGCGGGCAGGCTTCAGGACCAGGGATCGAATTTACGCGTCCGCCATGTGGCAGAAATTCTGGCCGGTCTTGATGATGGTCCGGCGATCGGCGAACCGGTTGAAAAGGCGCGAGACTAAAATGGAAATTACATCGAACGACTTTCGGGCGCGCGCCGCCTGCGCCCTTCGTGATGCCGATTTGCAGACCGCCCTTGGCAATCTGAAACGCGGCTTTCAGGAAAAACGCGCGCGCGCCGTGGCGGATTTGCCGGAATTCGAAGATTTGCAAAGCCACGCCATCGCCATCAAGGATCACACCCTTGGCCTTCTCGATCTGTACCTCGAACGCTTTGAAGACGAAGTGGTTGCGCGCGGCGGCCATGTGCATTGGTGTCGCGACGCCGCCGAGGCGCGCGTGACGGTTCTGGAAATTTGCCGGGCCGCGAACGCACGTCGCGTGGTAAAGGCAAAATCGATGATTACCGAGGAAATCGCCCTCAACGATTATCTTGAAGCGAACGGCATCGAAGCATGCGAAACGGACCTTGGGGAATACATCATTCAACTGCGCAACGAGCCGCCAAGCCACATCATCGCGCCAGCCATTCATCTGCGGCGCGAACAGGTGGCCGACACGTTTCGCAAACATCACCGCGATTTTTCCGAACAACGCGATCTGAACGCGGCGCGCAACCTGGTTGACGAAGCAAGGCAGGTCATGCGCGAACGCTTTCTTTCGGCGGATGTTGGCATCAGCGGTGCCAATCTTTTGATTGCCGAAACGGGAAGCGCCGTACTGGTTTCAAACGAAGGCAACATTGATCTTTCGCGCGCCCTGCCAAACACGCACATCGTGATTGCCAGCATCGAAAAAATGGTTCCCACCCTTACGGACGCCGCCGTTATTTTGCGCCTGCTTTGTCGTTCCGCGACCGGACAGGAAGCGACGACCTATGCAAGCTTTCTGACCGGTCCAAGGGCGGCAGACGAAGTGGACGGGCCGGAAGCCTTTCACGTTCTCCTGCTCGACAACGGGCGAAGCGAACTTTTGAAGGGCGAGTTCGAATCGATCCTTCGCTGCATCCGCTGCGGCGCGTGCCTGAACCATTGCCCGGTCTATGGGGTGACGGGGGGCCACGCGTATGGCTCTGTCTATACGGGGCCGATGGGGGCCGTGTTGACGCCGCTGCTTGAGGGGCTTGAGAATGCGGCGCCACTGCCAGAGGCATCGACCTTTTGCGGGCGGTGCGAAACGGTCTGCCCAATGGGAATTCCGCTGGTCGGCCTGTTGCGAAAGCTGCGCGAACGGCTTTGGAAAAGAAAATCGGGTCGGGTGATGCCGCGCATTTTTCTTGGTGTCTGGCTGTTTTTGGCCAGACGGCCGTCACTGTACCATGGGCTTGCCAGCTTTTTCCTGACCATGACGGCTCTATTTGGCCGGCGTCGCGGCCGGCTGCCCTTTGGACCCCGGGCCGGTGGTTGGGGCAAACGCTTTCCAGCACCCGAAGGCGAAACCTTTCAGGCGTTGTGGCGCGCGCGTGAAAAGGGGAATGAATGATGGACGCACGCACGCTTATTCTGGAACGGTTGCGCGCGCGTCTTGGCCACGACACGGCATCACCGGCGACGATGCAGGCAAAGCGGCGGGAGATCGCCGGGCGGATTGCCGCCCCCCCTGCCCATCCCATTCCTGCGCGCAGTCGCGTCGGCGATGCCGCGCGCCGCGACCTTTTTATCCGCATGGCGGAAAAGGCAAAGGCCAGCGTTACGCGTCTTGCCACAGCGGCGGCGGTGCCGGAAATTCTTGGCGGCGTTTTGGACGAACGCGGCTTTGGCCGACACCTTCTGGCGACGCGTGAAGCCCAGATACTTGCGCTGCCCTGGGCTTTGGCCGGGCTGTCTCTGCATCACGGGCGTGGGAACGGCACGACGCAGGCAAGCGTTGCCTTGGCCGTCGCCGGCGTTGCTGAAACCGGCAGCCTTCTTTTTATTTCCGCACCCGAAAGCCCGATGACGGTGCAGCTTCTTTGCGATTTGCATTGCGTTCTGCTTTTGGAAAGCCGCATCTTTGGCACGATGGAAGAAGCCCTGGCGGATTTGCGCGCGGTACGTCCGGACCTGCCCGCGGCGGTTACGTTTGTAACCGGCCCCTCGCGGACGGCGGATATCGAACAACAGATGCAGCTTGGCGCGCATGGTCCGAGAGAACTCAGGATTTATCTGGCGGAAGGGTGATGGCCTTGGATCGAGACAGCGGCGATGACACCGGCGACGATCAGGAAGACGCATTGTGGCGTCGCGTAAAGGAAGCGTCGCAGCCGCTTTTGGGAAAGAAACGCCTTGTTCCAGAGGGGGCAGCCTCCCCCCGGAAGGCGTCCGCGCCACTCGTGGCCGCGCCGCCTGTGGTCGCGCCACCCGTGGTCGTGCCACCTGTGGCTGCGCCGGTGAAGGCACCGCTAGCGGTGATAGGGGGCGGTCTGGATCGGCGCAGCGCCGAACGGCTTCGGCGTGGCCAGATGGCCATTGCGGCGACCCTTGATTTGCACGGGCTGACCCAGGCGGAAGCGCACAGCTTGTTGAACCGTTATCTTTTGCACGCCCAAAAGGCGGGCAAGCGAACGGTTCTTGTCATTACCGGCAAGGGAACGGGCAAGGCGGGTGGCGGCGTGTTGCGCGCAAATGTTCCAAGGTGGCTTGGGTTGCCACCGCTTTCGAACCTTGTGCTTGAAACGGCCCCGGCGCGGGGGCGCCACGGCGGCGATGGTGCGCTTTACGTTCTTTTGCGCAAGCTGAAACAAAGCCGATGACGCCTCTTGGCACCAGGATACGCGCCCTGCGTGCGGCACGCGGCGTGACACAAAAGCGTATGGCGGAAGACCTGCAAATTTCTGCGGCCTATCTTTCGTCGCTTGAACATGGCCGGCGTGGCCGGCCAAGCCGTATGCTGATTTTACAGATGGGCGTTTATTTTGAACTTGGCTGGGAAGCCCAGGAAGAACTGGAAAGTCTGGTCCGCCTTTCAAACCCGCGGGTGATGGTGGACACCGCCGGGCTTAGCCCAAAGGCAACGGAACTTGCCAATTTATTGGCGCGGCGTATTGCGCGGCTTTCCGGGTCGGCGGTGGAACGCCTGTTGCGCATCCTTCAGGATGAAAAAACGTAACGCCACGCGGTTTAAACGTTGTGCGCTTTAAAGAATAAACTTTGAAAGGTCGGCGTTCTTTACCAGACTGCTTACCCGTTCGCGAACATGTTCGGCATCGATCTGAATTTTTTCACCGGCGCGGTCGGTGGCAGTGAAGCTGATTTCTTCCAGCAGGCGTTCCAGAATTGTATGCAGGCGTCGGGCACCGATGTTCTCGACGTTCCGGTTCACTTCCGTTGCGATGTCTGCCAGCTCGGCAATGGCGTCTTCGGTGAAGTTCAAGGTGACGTCCTCTGTTGCCAGCAACGCGCGATATTGCATGACAAGGTTTGCCTCCGGCTCGGTAAGGATGCGGATAAAGTCTTCTTTCGTCAGCGCCTTTAACTCGACACGGATGGGCAGGCGGCCCTGTAGTTCCGGCAGCAGATCGGATGGCTTGGAAAGGTGAAACGCGCCCGACGCGATAAAAAGAATATGGTTTGTCTGCACCGGCCCATGTTTTGTGGCGACGGTCGTCCCCTCGATAAGGGGCAACAGGTCGCGCTGCACGCCTTCGCGGCTTACTTCCGCACCGCGCGCATCGGAACGCGCGGCGATCTTGTCAATTTCGTCCAGGAAAACGATGCCGTTTTGTTCGGTTTCGGTAATGGCGTCGCGGATGACGCGGTCCTGATCCAACAAGGCGTCGCTTTCTTCGTCGATCAGCGATTCCATGGCTTCGGCGATCGCCAAGCGCCGTGATTTATGCGCGGACTCGCCAGACTTTCCAAAAATCTCGCCTAAATTCAGCATGCCCATTTGTGCGCCGGGCATGCCTGGAATTTCGATGGTTGGCATTGCAGATCCGCCGTGATCGACCAATTCAATATCAATTTCGCGCGCGTCCAATTCGCCTGCGCGCAGCATTTTGCGGAATTTTTCGCGGGTTTCGGATGATGCATTGTCGCCGACAAGGGTGTCCAGCAGGCGTGCTTCCGCCTGCGCTTCCGCTTTGGTCGTGACGTTGCGGCGCATCTTTTCGCGGGTCATGGCGATGGCGATTTCCAGCAGGTCGCGGATAATCTGTTCAACGTCACGTCCGACATAGCCGACTTCCGTAAATTTCGTCGCTTCGATTTTCAGGAAAGGGGCCTGGGCCAGCCGCGCCAGGCGGCGGGCGATTTCCGTCTTGCCGCAGCCGGTGGGGCCGATCATGAGGATGTTTTTCGGCAACACTTCTTCGCGCAGTGCTTCGGGAAGCTGCTGGCGGCGCCAGCGGTTGCGAAGCGCGATGGCAACCGCGCGCTTGGCGTCATTCTGGCCGATGATGTGGCGGTCAAGCTCGGAAACAATCTCGCGGGGCGAGAAGAAGGCGGGCGCGATATCCATGTGCTAAACGGTCTCGATTGTAAGAGATGTGTTTGTGTAAACGCAGATTCCGGCGGCGACAGCCATCGCCTTTTTCACAACCGTTTCGGCGTCCAGATCGGTCGCTTCCAAAAGCGCGCGCGCGGCAGCAAGGGCGTAATTGCCGCCGGACCCGATGCCGATCAGGCCGTCTTCGGGTTCCAGAACGTCGCCGGTGCCGGTCAGAACCAGGGCGACGGATTTATCGGCCACCGCCATCATCGCTTCGAGGCGGCGCAAATAGCGGTCCGTCCGCCAATCCTTTGCCATTTCAACGGCGGCCCGTGTTAATTGGCCGGGATGCTGTTCGAGGCGCGTTTCCAGGCGCTCGAAAAGAGTGAGCGCGTCTGCCGTCGCGCCGGCGAATCCGGCAATGACGGAGCCATCGCCAAGGCGGCGTACTTTTTTGGCGCTGGTTTTGATCACCGTGTCGCCGAGGCTGACCTGGCCGTCGCCTGCGATGACGGTCTTGCTGCCTTGCCGCACGCAAAGAATCGTTGTGCCGTGCCAGATTTGTGCGCTTCCGTTCGTCATGGTTGCCGTGCTTCCCGGGAATATGGGGTGGGCTTTAAAGGTCGCCCAAAGATGTGGGCAATCGCAAAGCAAGGTCAAGGACTGTGATTGCCGGGCGGGTGTGGCGGAACGCTGGCGATTTCTCCCGGTTCTTGGTAAAACGGCCCTTTCTGGATCAGGAAAGAGGATGCGGGTCATGCGCCGCGCAACGGTCGAGCGGAAAACGAAGGAAACCCGGATCGAGGTCGAAATCGACCTGGATGGCACGGGCATCTACGACGTGGCGACCGGCATTGGCTTTCTTGACCACATGCTGGAACAGCTTTCACGCCACAGCCTGATTGACCTCACCTGCAAGGCCGAGGGCGATCTGCACATCGACGGGCATCACACAACGGAAGACACCGGCATCGTTATCGGTGAGGCCTTTGCCCGCGCGCTTGGCGAGCGCCGTGGCATTGTCCGTTTCGGTGAGGCAACGATCCCCATGGACGAGACGCTGACCCGGGTTGCGCTGGACATTTCCATGCGCCCCCATCTGATCTGGAAGGTCCGCCTGAACCGTCCGAAAGTGGGCGAAATGGATGCCGAACTTTTCAAGGAGTGGTTTCAGGCGTTTTCCCAGGCTGCCGGCATCACGCTTCACATCGAAAACCTGTATGGCGAAAACACGCATCATATTATCGAATCATGTTTCAAGGGCGTGGCACGGGCGCTTCGCGTGGCGATTGCAATCGACCCCAGAAAGTCGGATGCGGTTCCATCCACGAAAGGCGTTCTCGGCGGCACGCTTTCATGACGCAAGAATCCGGAGTTGACGATGGCGATCTATACGGTCCATCGGTTTGTGCCGATTGAGGCCAGCGGCGGGGAACGCGACATCTTCGTGAAGGAGGCGTTTGCCTGGCCGGCTTTTTTCTTTACGGGCTTTTGGGCTTTCACGCAGCGTATGTGGTGGGTCGGCCTGGTGCTGCTTGCTGTGCTGTTGATGCTGGATGGTGGCCTGGCGATGCTTGGCATCGACGCGTATGCGCGTGCGGTGGTTCTGTTTGGTTATCTTCTTGCCGTCGGCTGCTTTGCAAATGACTGGCGCCGTGCCTGGCTGAAGCGCCGCGGCTTTGTGTTTGTCGGCGTGGCAAGCGGGGCCGGGCTGGAAGAGGCAACGCGCCGCTATTACGATCATGCTCAATGAGCACCGCCCGATGAGCACCGTCCGATGAACGTCGCGGTTGTTGATTATGGTTCCGGCAATCTGCGTTCGGTGGCCAATGCGCTGGCCAAGGCCGCCCGCGAAGCGGGGCTGGACATGGCTATCGAGGTGACGGCTTCGGCTGCGGACGTTGCGCGCGCAAGCCATGTTGTGCTTCCGGGCGTTGGCGCCTTTGCCGATTGCCGCGCCGGGATCGCCGGCATTGCCGGCATGTCGGCGGCGTTGCGCGAGGTGGCCATCGAAAAGCGCCGGCCTTTTCTTGGCATTTGCGTCGGCATGCAATTGATGGCGGGTTTTAGCAGTGAACATGGCCGGCATCCGGGTTTCGGCTGGATCGAGGGCGAGGTGACGCCGATCATGCCGAAAGACGCAGGCTTGAAAGTGCCGCATATGGGCTGGAACGAATTGCAGCTGGAAGCGCCGGATCACCCGCTTTTTGAGGGCATTGCAAACGGGGCCCATGCCTATTTCGTGCACAGCTATGCTCTGGCGCCCGCCCATGGCAACGAATTGCTGGCCAGCGTCGATCATGGCGGCCAGATCACCGCCGCCGTTGGCCGGGACAATCTGGTTGGCACCCAGTTTCACCCGGAGAAAAGCCAGCGGGTGGGCGCGACGCTGCTTGCCAATTTTCTGCGTTGGCGGCCCTAGGCGATGATCCTTTATCCAGCCATTGATCTAAAGGGCGGGGAATGCGTGCGTCTGTTGCAGGGCGACATGGAAAAAGCCGTGCGCTTCAATGACAGTCCGGCGGCCCAGGCGAAAAGTTTCAAGGCGTCTGGTTTTTCCCGGCTCCACCTTGTCGATCTTGATGGTGCCATTGCGGGCCGGACGATCAATGGCGACGCCGTGCGCGCCATTTTGGACGCGGTTGATTTACCGGTGCAACTGGGCGGCGGCATTCGCGACATGGCGACCATCACCGCCTGGCTTGAAGGTGGCATCGCGCGTGTCATCCTTGGCACCGTCGCCCTTGAAGACCCGGAACTTGTCCGCGAGGCGGCGCGCCGCTTTCCAGGGCAAATTGCCGTCGGCATCGATGCGCGCGACGGCCGTGTCGCCGTTCGGGGGTGGGTGGAAGCCACCGATGTGACGGCGCTGGATCTTGCGCGCCGTTACGAAGATGCCCATGTCGCGGCCATTATTTATACGGACATCGCGCGCGACGGCATGATGCGCGGCGTCAATGTTGATGCGACGGCAGCCCTTGCCGACGCGCTTTCCATTCCCGTGATTGCGTCCGGTGGTGCCGCCTCTCTGGCGGACATAACAGCCCTGCAGGAAAAGGCATCTTGCGGCATTGAAGGCGTCATTCTGGGCCGCGCCCTTTACGATGGACGCATCGAACCAAAGGAGGCCCTTAAAATTGCAGGCGGCGCATCCCATGCTTAAGGCGCGCGTCATTCCCTGCCTCGATGTGAAGGATGGCCGCGTCGTCAAGGGAGTGAATTTTGTCGATCTGGTCGATGCCGGCGACCCGGTTGAACAGGCGGCGTTTTACGACAGCGAACAGGCGGACGAGCTTTGCTTTCTCGACATCACCGCGTCCCATGAAAATCGCGAAACGATTTACGACATTGTGACGGGCACGGCGAAACGGTGCTTCATTCCGCTTACCGTTGGCGGCGGCGTGCGCGAAACGGAAGACGTTCGTCGTTTGTTGCTGGCCGGGGCCGACAAGGTATCCATCAACACCGCCGCCATTGTTCGACCGGAATTCGTCGCCGAAGCGGCGCAGCGTTTCGGCACTCAATGCATCGTTGTTGCCATGGACGCGAAACGGGCATCGTCGGGGGAGTACGAAATTTTTACCCATGGCGGGCGCAACGCGACCGGGATTGAGGCGGTTGGATGGGCGCGCCGGATGGCAGAGCTTGGCGCGGGCGAAATTCTGCTGACGTCGATGGATCGCGACGGCACGCGCCAGGGGTTTGACATCGGCCTCACCCGCGCTGTTGCCGACGCGGTTTCGATCCCCATCATTGCGTCCGGCGGCGTCGGCAATCTCGACCATCTGGTCGAAGGCATTCGCGACGGCCATGCGGCAGCCGTCCTGGCGGCGTCCATCTTTCATTTTGGTGAGCATTCAATTGGGGCGGCGAAGGCCCATATGGCGGCGGCCGGAATTCCGGTGCGGCCGATGGAATTTTCATGAGGGCGGCTTTTCTGACAAGAATGAAGAAACCTGCTAGGAAACGCAGGTCTTGCGCGCCCACACCGGGGAGAATTTCCGATGGCGGTACCCGATAACGAAAAGACGCTCACTGAACTTTTTGCGGTGATCGAAAGCCGCAAAGGTGGGGATGCTTCGCGCTCTTACACGGCGAAGCTGTTCGCGGGCGGCATCGACAAAATGGCTGAAAAACTTGGCGAAGAAGCGGTTGAAACGGTGATCGCCGCTGTCAAGGGCAGCCAAGCCGAATTGGTCGGGGAAAGCGCCGACCTTCTTTATCACCTTCTTGTGCTGTTGGCGGCGAAGGGCATCACTCTGGAAGAGGTGATTGCCGAACTTCGTCGTCGCGAAGGCATGTCCGGAATTGACGAGAAGGCCGCCAGAAAAAAATAACCGATCGGGAGGGCCTGGGCGATGGCGTATGATCTGAACAACGTGTTTGCAAAAATCCTTCGCAAAGAAATTCCCTGCGATAAAATTTACGAAGACGAATTTGCGCTCGCCTTTCGCGACGTTAATCCCCAAGCGCCGACCCATGTTCTGGTCATCCCAAAGGGGGCTTACGTGTCGATGGCAGATTTTTCAGAGGCCGCCACGGATTCTGAAATCACCGGCTTTTTTCGCGCTGTCGGCCAGGTGGCACGCGATCTGAAAGTTGAAAACGCCGGCTACCGCATCCTTGCCAATCATGGCGTGGACGCGCATCAGGAAGTGCCGCATTTTCATGTGCATCTTTTTGCGGGACGGAAACTGGGCTCGATGCTTGCACAGCCCAAAGGCTAGGGCGCGTGGCGGTCCCGGGTGGTGGCCTGTCACAGAAATTCTATCCATCTTTTTGATCGCCGGATTCTTCGTAATCCACCGGGGTGCCGGAAAGAATTTTTCGCCCGGTAAACAACGCGGAAACCAAAGAGCCACCCTCACGAATTTCGGTGACGATGACAGCGGCAACATGGGCAACAATCACCGCCAGCAGCCCGTAGAACACATAAACATGGGTTGTGATGACCGGGTCCCGAAACGCGCGCATCTCTTGATAGGCCTGCATGTTGTAGGTGTCTTTGGCGTATGGCATCAGGCTTGCCGGATCGACGCCATCTGCGGCGATCCACTCGGCGATCCAGTGGCCGAAGGGCGGATAGAAAATATCCGTTCCGGCAAGGATCAGGCCGGCGGACGCTTGGGTCACAAGCAGAAGAAACAGGACGGCGACGCTTAGGCGGCCGAGCGGATTATGTCCCAGATACCGGTTGGGGCGCTTGTTGGAGAAATCCGCCGCGTAATCGCGGACGGAACGAACATAGCCAGCACCACCGGGAAGGATGCTGCGCCAGCGCGCGTAACGGTTTCCCATAAATCCCCAGATGATTCGAATGGCAAGATTAATGGCAAAGACATAGCCAACCCAGACATGGGTTTCTTTCAGAAGGATTTTTCCCGGCGTGGAAACGCCAAGAATTTTGGCGTTGAGAAGAACGATCCCGATGCCCATGAGTCCCACAATCGCCAAGACGTTTATCCAATGGAACCACCGCGTTGGCCGGTCCCATACGGCATAAGCCCGCAACGGTTTTTCATTCATGTTTCTGATGCTCCCATTGTCAGTCCGGGACCCGGCAAGATGGTGCCGCCCATCTACTCATAACCGTAGTGCATTGCGGTGTGATCGCAAATATCCTCGGTCCGCAACTTGGGCCCGCGCCCTCGGTTTGCGATCTGGGCCGAACGGTCTTGGCCGAAAGGTTAGACCGAGGGCAAAAGCGGATTTCTTCCCGGCACGATGCGGCGGTAACTTAGCGCCTCGGCGATGTGATGGCGAAGGACGCCGTCGCGGCCTTCAAGGTCCGCCAATGTGCGCGCGACGCGCAACACCCGGTGATAGCCGCGTGCCGTGAGGCGCATTTTTTCCGCTGCCTCTTTCAGCAGAGCCCGGCCTGCTTCGTCGGGGGCGGCGATCGCTTCCAGAAGCGTGCCGTCGGCTTCGGCGTTCAGGCGAATGCCGTCGGCTTTGGCCTGTTTTTTGTAACGCGCCGTGGCAATGGCGCGCGCGGCCAGCACGCGCTCGCGCACGGTGGCCGACGGTTCGGCCGCTGCCGGTCGGCCAAGGTCGTCGGGTGAAACGGCGGGCACTTCGACATGAAGATCGATGCGGTCGAAAAGCGGCCCGGAAATCTTTGCCTGATAATCGGCGGCGCATTTTGGCGCCCGCCCACAATCCTGGCCGGGGTCGCCGAAATAACCGCAACGGCACGGGTTCATCGCGGCGATAAGCTGGACCCGGGCCGGATAGGTCACATGCGCGTTGGCGCGCGCGATTGTGACTTCGCCGGCTTCAAGGGGCTGGCGCAGGGCTTCAAGGGCCTGACGGGAAAATTCCGGAAATTCATCCAGAAAAAGAACGCCGTAATGGGCGAGGGAAACCTCTCCCGGACGCGCCTTGCTGCCGCCGCCGACAAGGGCCGGCAGGGAGGCGGAATGATGGGGGCTGCGAAAGGGCCGCTGGCGTGAAAGACGCTTGCCCTTCAACGTGCCGGCCACACTCTGGATCATGCTGACGGCCAGCGCCTCGCGCGCATTCAAGGGCGGAAGAATACCGGCAAGCCGTTGGGCAAGAAGAGATTTTCCAGAACCCGGGGGGCCGACCATCAGCAAATTATGCCCGCCTGCGGCGGCAATTTCCAGCGCCCGCCTGGCGGTTTCCTGGCCTTTGACATCGGCCAGATCCGGATAGCGTTCGTCGTTTTCGGCAAGCTCCGCCCGGGGCGGAGTCAGCACCTGGCTGCCCTTGAAATGGTTGACCAGGGCGAGCAGGTTTTCCGGTGCCAGCACATCGACCCCTTCCGCCCAGGCCGCCTCCGGCCCGCAGGCGGCGGGACAGATGAAGCCGTAGCCCCGAACCGCCGCCGCGATGGCGGCAGGCAACACGCCGGCGACGGCGCTTAACCCGCCATCCAAGGAAAGCTCGCCGATCGCCAGAAAACTGGCGACTTCTTCCTTGGGCAGGACATCCATGGCGGCAAGAAGGGCGAGCGCGATGGGAAGGTCAAAATGGCTGCCTTCTTTCAGCAGATCGGCCGGTGCCAGATTGACGATAATGCGCTTTGGCGGCAGGGAAAGCCCCATCGATTCGAGCGCGGCGCGCACGCGCTCGCGGGATTCAGCCACCGCCTTGTCGGCAAGCCCGACGATCGTAAAGGCGGGCAGGCCGTTGGCGATCCGGACCTGAACGTCCACGTCCTTTACGTCAATGCCGTTGAAGGCCACGCTTGCTACCCGGGCAACCATTGATGCCCCCGGTCTTTGCCGCATGCCTTCCGGTCTGTCCGGTTCATTCCGCCTGCCCGCCCCGGCCCAGGGCGGCATGGCGCGCTTCAATCGCGTCCCAGATTTGTTTCTCGATGGTGACGTTGTCAAAACGGTTGATCTCGCGAATGCCGGTTGGCGAGGTGACGTTGATTTCGGTCATGCAATCGCCGATGACATCGATGCCGACAAAAAGAAGGCCGCGATCGCGCAGGGTTTCGCCGATGGCTTCACAGATAAGATGATCGCGTGCCGTTAGCGTTGCTTTTTTTGCAACACCGCCAACGTGCAAATTCGAGCGCGCTTCGCCTTTTGGCGGCACACGGTTGACGGCACCGACCGGCACGCCTTCGACAAGAATGATTCGTTTGTCGCCATCGCGAACCTCGGGAAGGTAGCGTTGAACGATGACCGGTTCGCGATAAAGCTCGGTGAACAATTCCAGCAGCGCGTTCAGATTTTCGTCTTCCGGCGAGATGTGGAAAACGCCGCGCCCGCCATTTCCGAAAAGCGGTTTTAGAATGATGTCCTTCTGTTCTTTGCGGAAAGCGAGAATTTCTTCCCGATCGGATGTAATCAACGTGGGCGGCATCAGTTCCGCGAAATGCGTCACGAATAATTTTTCCGGCGCGTTGCGAACCTCGGTCGGGTTGTTGACGACAAGCGTTGTTGCCATCAGATGTTCAAGCAAATGCGTTGCCGTGATGTAGGCCATGTCGAAAGGCGGGTCCTGGCGCATCAGCACGACGTCGATCGGGGCAAGGTCGATGGAACGGGCTTCGCCGAAGGTGAAGTGGTTTCCTTTTTCGTAACGGACCTGCATCGGGTGCGCGCGCGCAACAACCCGGCCATGGCGGAAGGTCAGGTCCTGGGGAAGGTAATGAAAAAGGGCGTGGCCACGGCGTTCGGCTTCGACCGCCAACGCAAACGTGCTGTCGGCGTCGATGTCAATTCCCTCCATGGGGTCCATCTGGATGGCGACGGCAAGGCTCATGGCGGTTCAGTCCTGTTTTGGCAGTGGAAGGTGGAAGGATAGAAAAGAATGGCCGCCGGCGCCAGTTGCGCCAAATGCCGGTTTTTAAGGGGTCTTTCGTCGCGGATCGTCTTTCAGGATGACATGGCTGATGATTTTTTCGACATATTCGATGTCGCGGGCGGTTCGGATAACGCGGTCAAGTTCTTCGCGGTTCTGGGCGATGCCAAGGATGTAGATGACGCGACCGACCGTTTCGATCGAATAATTAATGGCTTCGATTTCCTTATCGAACATGATGCGTGTGCGAATCTTGGTGCTGATCCAGCCGTCGCGAACGCTGTCCAGGAAGGCTTCGTCCGGTGCGACGTGCAGTTCGTTGATGACCTCGCGGGTTCCTTCTGCTTGCCAGGCAAGGCGCACGGCGTCGGCCATGGCTTCCGGGTTGGGCACGATGCCCATCAGAAGAACGCGGCCTTCATGGACGCTGGTGCTGACGCGGCGGAAAAGGCGAAAATCCTTATCCAGAAGCGCGACGTTGATTTTGGTGTGCAGGGCCGCATCCGCAACCGTGCCGCCAAGGCCGCGTTCTTCGGACGCGGCGACGGCCGTTCCGGCGCCGGCGCCGGTGGCAAGCCCCACCACCGAACAGGCGGAAAGGCCAACATGGCCCAGAAGAAGAACGGGCAGAAGGTAAAGAAAAAGACGCCGCATGAAAAATCCGCCAATGAAAACGGGAGGGTTGCGATTTCGTGGCCGCAAGGATGTCCGCCCATCTAACGCCCTAAAAGTCCTTTCGCCAAGCGTCCTTCACATGGTGCGGCCAGGGAGCGCGACCGATCAGCATCGCATCGAAGCGGATGGCGATATTTGTTGCGCCAGGTGCCAGATTTGGCCGTTGGCTCAGGAAATGTTCGGCGGCACGCGTAAGGCGGGCCCGTTGTTTTGGTCGCAGGGCTTCGGCGGCGGCGGCTACGCTTGCGCGCGCTTTGATCTCGACGAAGACAAGGGTGCGGCCACGGCGCGCGACGATATCCAGCTCGCCCACGGGGGTGCGGTAACGCTGGGCCAGAATGCGATAGCCCTTGCAGCGCAAGATCCAGGCACAGAGCGTTTCCGCGCGGCGGCCAGCGCGTTCGGCCTTGCGGCCGCGTTGCGAACGCGCCGGGCTCGGCACGCGCGTTATTTCCTTCCGGTCAGTTCGAGGGCAAGGGCATAGACTTTGCGCCGCGCGCATCCCGTTTCCAGGGCAACAGCGTCGGCGGCATCGCGGAGGCTTCCCCGGTCAAGCATTGGCTTGAGGCGTTCGCGCAAGGCATCATCCGACAGCGTGTTTGCGGTCGCCGCTGGTGGGCCGATGGCAAGCACGACCTCGCCTTTCGGCGGCCCGGCCTGGGTGTAAAACGCCGCCAGTTCTTCAAGGGAACCCCGGCGCACTTCTTCATAGAGCTTTGTTGCTTCGCGGATGACGGCGGCCTCTCTTGTGCCAAGGATGTCGGCGAGTTGACGCAAGGTCGCGGCCAGACGTCGCGGGGATTCGAAGAAAAGAAGCGTCGCAGCGAGGCTCGCGACACGCTCAATCTCGCCCCGCCGGGCTTCGGCCTTCACCGGCAGGAAGCCGCCAAAGAAGAAGCGATCGGGCGGCAGGCCGGAAAGGACAAGGGCGGTGATGACGGCGGAAGGCCCGGGAAGAAAGGTCAGCGGAATGTCTGCGGCGATTACGTCGCGGACAAGCTTGTACCCCGGATCCGAGATAAGGGGCGTTCCGGCGTCGGACACAAGGGCGATGGTTTTTCCAGCGGCAAGCTCGCGCAGCAGGCGCGGGCGCATTCGGGCGGCGTTGTGGTCGTGATAGACGACGCGTTTGGTGTCGATCCCATATTTGCGGAGCAATTTGCCCGTCACACGCGAATCCTCACACGCGATGCTGTCGGCCTCGCGCAAGGCGTCGAGGGCGCGGGAGGTCATGTCGCCTAAATTGCCGATGGGGGTCGCAACAAGAAGCAGGCCCCCCCGTTTACTTCCATCGGGCTGAGGGCTAGCCTTGGCGGAGCATTCGATGCTTTTTTCAGAGGCCTTCCGTGGGTTTTTCCGCCGTTTATCCCCTTTGCCGGAACCGTCTTTTAATCGGGGCATGCCTGATCGCCTTGCTTGTGCTGATGGCCGGATGCGGCAGGGTATCGAATGGGTATCCCGGCGCGCAAGGGGGGCGCACCTTTCCTGATGCGCCGCCGCCGAAAAGTTCGCCCTCGACGCCGGTTCAGGAAGCGCCGCTTCCCATTCCCAGCGAATATGACCGGACGCGCAGCGAGGATGTCTCTCTGAGAGAGACGACAACGGCCATCGCCTCGCTCAGTCAGGGGTCGCCCCTAAAGGGCGCCCCGCGCCGTGTTCAGGCCGCGCCGGCGGCAAAGGCGCGCCAGCGTATTGCCATCCTGCTGCCGCTTTCGGGACAAAATGCGGTTCTTGGAAAGGCCATGTTGAACACAGCTCAGATGGCGCTTTTCGATTTGGCGGGTTCGAATTTTGCGCTGCTTCCCTTCGACACGAAAGGCACGCCGCGTGGTGCCGCCACGGCGGCGGAAGCCGCCTTTGAAAGCAACGTGTCTCTGATTCTCGGGCCGCTGCTTTCGACATCCGTATCGGCGATCAGCGACGCGGCGCGCGCGCGCAACATCCGGGTTGTCGCGTTTTCGACGGATCGAAGCGTTGCCGGGCGCGGGATTTACACCATGGGCTTTCTTCCGCGCACCCAGGTCGAACGCGTCGTTACCTTTGCACACAACAAGGGCCTTTCGCGTTTTGCGATCCTGTCGCCCCGGAATGCTTATGGCTATGCGGTTGTCGAGGAATTGCGCCGCGCCGTTGAAAAGGTGGATGCGGTTGTAACGCGGGTTGTTTTTTATGATCCGGCGGTGGCAATGGACACCAAAAAACTGTCGGAAATTGTTCGCGACCTTGCCGATTACGATTTGCGCGCCCACGCCCTGAATGAACACCGCGTCGAGCTTGAAACCCTGGACGATGAAATTTCCAAACGGGAACTGGAGAGACTCAAAGGGCAGGAAACCCTGGGCGACGTTGATTTTGACGCGGTTCTGCTACCGGTCGGCGGCGATCACCTGAAAAGCATCGCCCCGTTGCTGTCCTATTACGACGTCGATCCGAAGAAGGTTCGCTTTCTTGGAACCGGCCAGTGGGACGATGCGACGATTGGAACCGAGCCGACCCTGGTCGGTGGCTGGTACGCCACGTCCGGCCCTAAGGAATGGGAACGCTTCGTTCGGCGTTACGAGGATCGTTTTCAGGCCGCGCCGCCGCGCCTTGCCAGCCTGGCGTATGATGCGACCGCGCTCGCCGCCGTGCTTGTCGGCACGGGGACGTCCCTGGACGATTTTTCGCTGACCGTGCGTGGCGGCTTTGCCGGTGTCGATGGTATTTTCCGGTTTCATCCGGACGGCCTGGTCGAACGTGGCCTGGCGGTGTTGCAGGTCGGCCACCGTGGCCCGCGTGTCGTCAGCCCGGCACCGGTGAAATTCACCGACGGCTAAGCCACCGGCTAAGCCGCGCTTAACAATCTTTCCAGCACGGCGTTCAGCCGTTGCCGTCCGCGCGGCGTCGCGCGCAGGCCCGCCGCATCAAGGACAAGAAAATCCCCGGTGATGAGAGAGGCCAAGGCTTCACACGGGAATGCCGCCTCGATTTCAAGGCCGGTCTGTCGCCGGAACGTGTTGCGCGAAAGGCCCTCGCGAAGACGCAAACCCATCATTGTCAGTTCCGCAAGCCAGGCGTTGCGCTCAAGGCCTTCCACCGCTTCGCAGCCGTGACCCTGGCGTTCGACGGCTTCCAGCCAGCGTTCCGGAAGCCGGATGTCGCGGGTGGTGGTACGCGCTTCGTCAGGCCGGCGACCGCCGTGGCGGCCATGGGCACCGGGGCCGATGCCGATATATTCACCGCCGCGCCAATAGGTAAGGTTGTGGCGGCATTGTGCCCCGGCACGCGCATGGTTGGAAATTTCATAGGCCGGCATGCCCGCGTCTTCCAGCATCGCTTGGGTCGTTTCGTAAAACGCCACCATTGCCGGTTCGCCCGGCAACGGCAGGGCACCTTGGCGTTGCTGCTGGAAGAAGGCGGTGCCGGCCTCGATCGTTAATTGATAGAGGGACAGATGATCCGCCGCCAGCGCCAGCGCCTGACCAAGCTCCGCTCGCCAATCGGCCGGTGTCTGTTCCTGGCGGCCATAGATGAGGTCGAAGGAAATTCGCGGAAAGGTTTTTCTGGCCCATTCCAGGGCGCGGAGCGCCTCGCGCACATCGTGTTCGCGGCCAAGGAAGCGCAGCGCCTCTTCACGCAGGGCTTGCACGCCAAGGGAAAGTCGGTTCACGCCGGCTTCGGCGAAAGCCTGGAAACGGGCCGCTTCTGCCGAGGTCGGATTCGCTTCGAGGGTGATTTCCAGATCCGGGTCCGCAGGCCAATGGGTTTTTGCGCGCGCGATAAGTCGCGCGACGGTTTCCGGAGCCATCAGCGATGGCGTGCCGCCGCCGAAAAAAAGGCTGCCCAGGCGACGCCCCGGCATTTGTCCGGCGGCGTGATCCAGCGCGTCCAGCAGCGCGCGTTCCCAGCGCCCGGCATCGATGCGATCGCGCACATGGCTGTTAAAATCGCAATAGGGACATTTTGAGCGGCAGAAAGGCCAATGGATATAAAGCGCGAGGGGTGGTTCCCCGGTCACGGCTTCGGAGGCCTGCGCGCTCACGTTTAAAAACAGGCCGCGATCAATTTTTGAAAAGCGGCTGCCCGGTGGCTGATGGCGTGTTTTTTGTCAGCGTCCATTTCACCGAAGGTAATTTCATAGCCATCGGGCATGAACATGGGGTCATAGCCAAACCCGTTTTCGCCGCGAAGCGGCCAGACAAGCGTGCCTGAAACCGCGCCTTCAAAGGTTTCGCAATGGCCGTCGGGCCAGCAAAGCGTCAGCGCGCAAACGAATTTGGCGGACGCATCGGGATGGCCTTCTATCATTTCGTGGACCCGGCGCATCGCGTCGCTGAAATTTCCGCCCGGCCCGGCCCAGCGCGCCGAACGCACGCCGGGACGGCCATTTAGGACTGTCACGGCAAGGCCGGAATCGTCGGCCAGGGCAGGCAGGCCGGTGGCGGTGGTTGCGGCCATCGCCTTTATTTCGGCATTTTGGGCGAAGGTGGCGCCGGTCTCCGGCGGCGCTTCCAGCCCCAGTTCACCGGCAGACAGCACGGTGACGTGGTAGGGGGCCAGCAAGGCGGAAATTTCGCGCACCTTGCCGGAATTGTGGCTGGCCAGCACCAGCTTTTCTTCGCGGAAGGGGCGTGTCACCGGTGGTCAGTCCAGGCCAAGTGCTGCGCGCTGGTGGCGGGCAAGCTCGCCGACGCCCTTTTCGGCTAAGGCCAGCATTTCCAGGAACCGGGCCTGGGGGAAGGGTTTGTCCTCGGCGGTTCCCTGAATTTCAACGATCGCGCCCGATGCGGTGAGAACGAAATTTGCGTCGGCTTCCGCGGTGCTGTCCTCGGCGTAGTCGAGGTCGAGGATGGGCGTGTCTTTCCAAATGCCGCAGGAAATGGCGGCAAGCTGATCGTACAGCGGGATTTTTTCGATCGCGCCGTTTTTCACCAGCAGGTCGCAAGCCTGGTAAAGCGCGACATAGGCCCCGGTGATCGCCGCCGTCCGTGTGCCGCCATCGGCCTGAAGGACGTCGCAGTCGATCCGTATCTGGCGTTCGCCAAGGGCTTTAAGATCGGTCACCGCGCGAAGGCTGCGGCCGATCAGGCGCTGGATTTCGTGGGTGCGTCCGGATTGCTTGCCCCGGGCGGCTTCGCGGTTGCCCCGCGTATTGGTGGCACGCGGCAGCATGCCATATTCGGCGGTGACCCAGCCCGTGCCCTGGTTGCGCAGGAAAGGCGGCACCCGGTCTTCGATGGAAGCCATGCACAGCACCTGGGTGTCGCCGAAATGGGCCAGACAAGACCCCTCCGCATGTTTGCTGACGGCAGTTTCCAGGCGAATGGTGCGAAGCGCATCAAGGGCGCGGCCGGATGGGCGCATGGGTTCGTCCTTCTATCAAAAATGGGTCAAAAAAGCAGGGTGCTGGGCAAAAAAGCAGACAGGCGGCCAAGCTAGCCTGCAAAAGAAGGGGAAGTCCAGTTTTTGGCCCCCGGCTTCCGATTTTTGCTCTGCGTTGACGCTTGGGGGACGGCTTACTAGATTTAAGGCTTCAAAAATCCAGATGGTTCGCCTATGGCCGAGAACATCGCTGACAACAGCAAGCTGGCATTCGTCGAATTAAACGCGCGCAGCCGAGAGATTTTTAGCCACATCGTCGAAGCCTATGTCGAGACAGGCTCGCCGGTTGGTTCGGCGGTGCTGGCGCGGATGTTGCGCGTGCCGCTTTCCTCGGCGACGGTCCGCAACGTGATGGCGGAACTTGAAATGGCAGGGTTGCTGTATTCGCCGCATATTTCCGCCGGGCGATTGCCGACGGAGGCGGGTCTGCAGCTTTTCGTTGACGGTATCCTTGAAATTGGCGGGTTGAGCGAGACGGAATGCCGCGACATCGAGCGGCAATGTGCGCCGGAAGGGCGCAGCATGCAGGAGCTTCTGGAAGAAGCGACCCAGGCGCTGTCGGGCCTTTCCTGCTGTGCCAGCCTGGTGGTTGCGCCAAAGACGGAACGCGCGCTAAAGCACATTGAATTCGTTCGGCTTGGCCCTGATCGCGCCCTTGTTGTCATCGTGACGGAAGATGGCACCGTGGAAAATCGTATTCTTGAACTGCCGATTGGCCTGCCGGCGTCCGCCCTGGTCGAGGCGACGAACTATCTCACCGCCCGGCTTGTGGGCCGGACCTTTGGCGAGGCGCAGGCGGAAATCCTGGAAGAAATCCGTGCCCAGCGCGCGCAGCTGGACACGCGGACGTCTCGGGTGGTTGCCGCCGGGCTGGCCACCTGGGCGGGCGGGGAAGGCCGGGGGTCCCTCATTGTTCGCGGTCAGGCGCGGCTTCTGGAAGACGTCACTGCGGTTGAAGAAATCGAAGGAATCCGCGCGCTTTTCGATGCGCTCGAACGAAAGGAAATGCTAAGTCGCTTGCTTTCGCTTTCCCAAGATGCGCAGGGTGTGCGCATCTTCATCGGTTCCGAAAGCGAACTCTTTGGCCTTTCGGGTTGTTCCATGATCGTCTCGCCGTTTCGCAACAGCCGCCAGCAGATTGTTGGCACCATTGGCGTTGTCGGCCCGACGCGGATCAATTATGCGCGGATCATTCCGATGGTAGATTACACCGCCCAGTTAATCGGGCGCTTTGTCGGCTAACATTTTATTGGATAAGAACGGTCGCGATTGCTTGAAATGATGAAACCAGACGAAAACGAAACACCGCCATCAGACAATATTCCGACCCCGGAACCGGCCCGGACGGGCACGCAAGAAGCATCCGACGCCATCCCGGCATCGGACGCCCCGCAAGATGCGGCGGCGACCGAGGAAGAAAACCCCACTGCCGATCTTGAAGGCGAGCTTGCCGAGGCGAAGGACCAATTGTTGCGGACCCTTGCCGATATGGAAAATCTGCGCGCGCGCACCACGCGTGAACAGGCGCAGACGCGCAAATTTGCCATTGCCGATTTTGCCCGGGCGATTTTAAGCGTTGCGGACAATCTGCGCCGCGCCACGGATCTGGCGCCAGACCCGGAAAGCCTGTCAGACCCACGCCTGAAACCGCTGGTTGAAGGCGTGACGATGACGGAAAAAGAGCTGTTTGCCATCCTTGAGCGGCACAACATCAAGGAAGTCGCGCCGATGGGCGAAAAATTTAACCACAATTTGCATCAGGCAATGTTCGAGGTGCCGACCGCGGATGCGGCGCCCGGAACCATCGTCGAGGTCATGCAGATCGGCTATGTGCTCCACGATCGCCTGCTGCGCCCGGCGATGGTCGGCGTTGCCAGGCCACCGGCGGAAGGTGAAGACAGCACCAAGCCTGCGCCTCGGGTGGATACGGAGGCGTAAGCGCGTTCACTTTTTGTCCCGGTTTCCGCGCGGCCCGGCAAAAAAAGCGGCGGCGGTGGTTGCCGCCGCAGAAATCACACCTTATATATCCAGCATATATCCAGCGACCAATTCCCGAAAATGTTAAGGGATTTCACGATCCTGCATATCACGGGTCGAAACGGGGGCCATGAGGGTGCCAATTGTGGCTCTCTGGGTTCGCCAGCGAAGAAGAGGAGACCATGGGCAAAGTCATCGGTATTGATTTGGGGACCACGAATTCTTGTGTCGCCGTTATGGAAGGCAAGAACGCGAAGGTCATCGAAAACGCAGAGGGCGGGCGCACCACCCCGTCCATGGTGGCATTCACGGAAGACGGCGAACGTCTTGTCGGTCAGGCGGCAAAACGTCAGGGCGTGACCAATCCGAAAAACACCTTGTTTGCGGTCAAGCGGTTGATCGGGCGCGCCTATGACGATCCGACGACCCAGGAAGACAAGACAATGGTCCCCTACGAGATCGTGCGCGCCGACAATGGCGATGCCTGGATCGAGGCTCGTGACGAGCGTTACAGTCCAAGCCAGATCAGCGCCTTCATTCTTCAGAAAATGAAAGAGACGGCAGAAAGCTATCTTGGCGAGGAAGTCACCCAGGCGGTGATTACGACGCCGGCCTATTTCAACGATTCCCAACGTCAGGCAACGAAGGACGCCGGCAAAATCGCCGGGCTTGAAGTGCTGCGCATCATCAACGAACCAACGGCGGCTGCCCTTTCCTACGGTCTTGAGAAGAAGGATTGTGGCATAATTGCCGTTTACGATTTAGGCGGCGGTACGTTCGACGTTTCCGTTCTGGAGATTGGCGACGGTGTTTTCGAGGTGAAGTCAACGAACGGCGATACGTTCCTTGGCGGCGAAGACTTCGATAAAAACATCATCGATTACCTTGCCGACGAATTTAAAAAGGACGCGGGCATCGACATCCGCTCGGACCGTCTGGCGCTTCAGCGTTTGAAGGAGGCTGCGGAAAAAGCAAAGATCGAACTTTCCAGCGCCATGCAGACGGACGTAAACCTTCCCTTCATTACGGCCGACGCGTCGGGGCCAAAGCATCTGAACATCAAATTGACGCGCGCCAAGCTCGAAGAACTTGTCGATCCGCTGGTTCAGCGCACCGTTGGGCCGTGCAAGGCGGCGTTGAAGGATGCCGGTCTTAAGGCATCTGACATTGATGAAGTTATTCTTGTCGGTGGCATGACGCGGATGCCGAAAATCTACGACATCGTTCAGCAGATCTTTGGCCGGGAGCCGCATCAGGGCGTAAACCCCGATGAGGTCGTTGCCATCGGCGCCGCCATTCAGGCCGGCGTTCTGCAGGGCGACGTAAAAGACGTGCTGCTGCTTGACGTCACGCCGCTTTCCCTTGGCATTGAAACCCTGGGGGGCGTCTTTACGCGTCTCATTGACCGCAACACGACGATCCCCACGCGCAAGAGTCAGACGTTCTCGACGGCCGAGGACAATCAGACGGCGGTGACGATCCGTGTGTTTCAGGGCGAGCGCGAAATGGCCTCGGACAACAAATTGTTGGGTCAGTTCGACCTGGTAGGCCTTCCGTCGGCGGCGCGCGGTACGCCACAGATCGAAGTGCGTTTCGACATTGATGCCAACGGCATTGTCAATGTGTCTGCGACGGACAAAGCAACCGGCAAAGAGCAGACCATCCACATTCAGGCTTCGGGCGGCCTTTCGGATGAGGACGTCGAAAAGATGGTTGCGGACGCAGAAAGCCATGCCGATGAAGACAAGGAAAAACGCGCACTTGTCGAGGTGCAAAATCAGGCGGAAGTCTTGCTCTATTCGACGGAAAAAAATCTGAAAGAGTATGGCGAAAAAATTCCGGAAGAAGATAGGTCCGCCATCGCGGGCGACCTTGAAGCGTTGCGCGACGTAAAGGACGGCACCGATGCCGACGCAATCCGTTCGGCGGTCGAGAAACTGGCCCAGTCCGCGATGAAGCTTGGCGAAGCGATGTACAAGGACAGCCAGGAAGCGGAAGGTGGCGAGATGCCGGAAGGTGGCGAGATGCCTTCGGGCGAAGAGGCGGCGCCAAAAGAAGACGACGTCGTGGATGCCGACTTCGAGGAGGTCAAGGACGAGAACGAAAAGAAAGACTAGCCGTTCGGCGCTTTTGAACGGCATCTTTTCGATGCGATAGAGCCTTTTCCACCTCTGGAGCTTCCCTTATGGCCAAACGCGACTATTACGAAGTTCTTGGCATTGAAAAAAACATGTCTCCTGCGGAGATGAAAAAAGCCTATCGCAAGCTGGCGATGAAATTTCATCCGGATCGCAACCCAGACGACAAATCCGCCGAGCAGAAGTTCAAGGATGTCAACGAAGCCTACGACATCCTGAAGGACGAACAGAAGCGTGCTGCCTATGACCGTTTTGGCCATGCGGCCTTTGAAAATGGCGGTCCCCAGCCGGGCCAGCCGGGCACCGGCGACTTCAGCGGTTTTGCCGATATCTTCGACGAAATGTTTGGCGATTTTGGTCACGGCGGACGGTCCAGATCCGGTGCCGGGCGCGGTTCCGATCTTCGCTACAATCTCGAAATCACCCTTGAGGAAGCCTTTAAGGGCAAGCAGACGGAAATTCGTGTGCCCACCCTTGTTGGTTGCAAGACGTGCGACGGCAGTGGCGCGTCGCCGGGTTCGGGCCCGGTCACCTGCAAAGCCTGTGCGGGTGCCGGCAAGGTCCGCGCCCAACAGGGGTTTTTCACGGTCGAGAGGACCTGCCCCACCTGTCGTGGCGCTGGCCGCGTCATCGAAAAGCCGTGCACGGCCTGCAACGGTCTTGGCCGGGTGCAAAAAGAAAAGAAGCTTTCTGTGGCAATTCCGGCGGGTGTGGAGGAGGGCATGCGCATTCGCCTCACCGGCGAGGGCGAGTCCGGGGTGCGTGGCGGTCCCTCCGGCGATCTCTATCTTTTCATCGCAATCAAACCGCATCGTTTTTTCCGGCGCGAAGGGCCGCATCTTTTCTGCCGGGTGCCGGTGCCGATGATGGTGGCGGTCCTGGGGGGCAAGGTCGACGTGCCGACAATCGACGGCACGCGGACGCGGGTCGCTATTTCGGCAGGCACCCAGACCGGCCGTCAGTTTCGCCTGAAGGGCAAGGGAATGGTCACGCATCGGCGTTCGACCCGTGGCGATATGTACATTGACGCCGTCGTCGAAACGCCGGTCAATCTCACGAAGCGCCAGCAGGAATTGCTGCGCGAATTTGGAAAGTCCGGCAATCCGAAAAAAATGCACCCGGCGTCGGAGGGGTTCCTCGACAAGGTGAAAGAGCTTTGGGACGATCTTCGCGATTAGTCACATCGCCCTACGGCCTTGCTTTGCCGCCTCGCCTGGCCGACGGGTCAAAAATTTTCCTCTGCTTCCCATTCCGCCTTGTGTTTAAATCCCGAAGAAGACTGGGAGAAATGAAATGACGGAAACCCGTATCGGAATTTTGGGCGCGGGCGGGCGCATGGGCTGCATGTTGATCCGCGAAATCGCGGAACAGAACCTTTGCCTTGCTGCCGCAGCGGAAAAGGCAGGCCACGCGGCCTGCGGCGAAGATGCCGGCTGTGTGGCCGGGCTGGCGCCTCTTGGTGTGACCGTTACCGATAACCCGGCCGCGCTTTTCTCGGCGTCGGACGTTGTGATTGATTTTACATGGCCGACGGCGACGGTGTGTCACGCCAGCCTGGCCGTTGAAACAAAGACAGCTCTGGTTATCGGCACGACCGGAATGGACCCGGATCAGGAAAAGGCCATTGCCACCGCTGCGGGTCACGCCGCCATCGTCAAGGCGCCGAATATGAGCCTGGCCGTTAATCTTCTCTTTGCGCTCGCCCGGCACGCCGCCTCCGTTCTGGACGCGGCGTATGACGTTTCGGTATCGGAAATTCATCACCGTCACAAGCTGGACTCGCCGTCCGGAACGGCGCTGGCGCTTCGTGACGCGGCGGTTGCGGGCGGGCGGAAAACAGACGAAATCGCCATGACAGCGATTCGGGCCGGCGACATCGTCGGCGAACACGGCATTCTGTTTGCTGGCGCCGGCGAACGACTGGAAATCACTCACAAAGCAACGTCCCGCGAAGTTTTTGCCCGCGGTGCCGTGCATGCGGCGCGCTGGGTTGCGGGCCAGCCCCCAGGTCTTTACGGCATGGCGGACGTGCTCGGCCTGGATTAGAGCTGGGCGCATTTTCGTCCTTTAGGGAAGGCATATCTGCCTCATGCAACGCGCAAAGATTGAAAAGTTTTTTGCGGCCCTTGCCAAGGCAAATCCGGACCCGAAAAGTGAACTCAACTATTTCAACCCCTACACGTTGCTGGTTGCGGTCGTGCTTTCCGCCCAGGCAACGGATGTTGGCGTCAACAAGGCGACCGGGCCGCTCTTTGCCATCGTTCGCTCACCGGAAAAGATGGTGGAACTTGGCGAGGAAAAGCTTCGTCACGCCATTCGCACGATCGGCCTTTTCAATACGAAGGCAAAACACATCATCCGCCTCAGCCAATTGCTTGTGGATCGCCATGGCAGCAAGGTCCCGCAAGACCGCGCCGCCCTTGAAAGCCTTCCAGGCGTTGGGCGCAAGACAGCAAACGTTGTTTTAAACGTTGCCTTTGGGCAGCCGACGATGGCCGTCGATACGCATATTTTTCGTATTGGCAACCGGACGGGGCTGGCACCGGGGAAAACGCCGCGCGCCGTTGAAGATGGCCTGCTAAAGGCGGTGCCGAAAAAATATCGCCGCCATGCGCATCATTGGCTCATTCTTCATGGCCGCTATGTTTGCAAGGCGCGCAAACCGGATTGTACGCGCTGCCTCCTGCGCAGTCTCTGTGAATATAAAGCAAAAACAGAAGCTTAGCTTAAAGGTGGCGCGTCTTTCGCCGCCAGGATTTGCTCAAAACACCGTTCGCGTGGAAACGCCGCATCCGGCTGAATGCGCAGTTCCAGATAGTTGACGCGATGGGTTGCGCCGTCTTCGTAAAGAAAAAGATCAAGAATGCAGGCGCCTGCCAGATATTGCCAGACCTCCGCCGGGCCGTCGCGCCGGATAAGCTGTGGCGCGCCAAGCTGATTTTGAACCGCCGCTTTGTTCAGCCCAACAAGTTCGGCCGCGTTCGGGTGTGTCGCCGTTTCTTGTGGCGTTGTGCCCTGAACAGTGGGCGGGCGCATGCTATGGGATTGCGTTGTTGCGGCGCATCCCGAAAGCAGCATCGGGAAAAGCGCGAACAGAAAAAGCGGCGCGGTTTCTTTTTTTCTCATGTTGTTTTCTTTCGCAGCTGCTCAAAAAGATGCAAGGCCAGCGCCGCCCCAAAGGCTGGTGCGACAAGGTTGATGCCCGGAAGGACGGAAAAAAGCGCGATGGTCATGCCGCATAGAAAAATACGTCCCCGATGGGTTTGGCGAAAGGTGCGCGCTTCAATGGGGTCGAGACGCCGCATGGCGACAAGTTCGTAATATTCACGTCCCAGAAGATAGCCGTTCATTCCAAGAAAAAGAACGGCCCCAAGAAAGGGGAAAAAATAGGCGGGCAGAAAAAGCAGGTTGAGAAGAACAAGCACCCCGGTGAATTTTGCTGTCGTCATCAACACGTCGGCAAAGCCTTGCCTGCGTGGCGGTGCCAGGGCCGGGTAGGCGCGTTTTTCGACGGTGACGAGAAGGTCTTCCAGAAAAAAGCCCAGGCTTAGGGTGACGAAGGCGGGAAAGAGAAAAAGCGTCAGCAGGAAAACGGCAACAAATCCGCCAAGGTCGAAAAAGCTCTCCAGCCAGCCGCTTTCAAAAAAAGTGGTGCCGTAAAAAAAAGCCCCGCCAAGACCCCACAGGCAAATCGTTGCCACGACGGCAAACCCGGCGCCGCGCAACAGAAGGCTGCGGAAAACCGGATCGCCAAACTGGCCAAGCGTTCGCAGAAAGGCAATAAGCATGGGCATCTCTTAAGCAGGGCTTGCAAACTTGCAGGCAGGTTTACCCGGCGCCATTCCGCCCTGCAAGGGCCGTCTTGTCGTGGATGGCGGGGGCGGCTAAGGTCCGGTGCAAAGCAGGTTTTGAAAGGAGTTGCAGATGGGAGACGGTTCGCTGGATGTTGTTGGCATCGGCAATGCCATTGTTGATGTGATCACCCATGCGGCGGAAAAAGATATTGCCGACCTGGAGCTGACGAAAGGCGCGATGACGCTGATCGACGCGGCCCGGGCCGAATTCCTCTATGAGCGAATGGGGGCTGCCGTTGAGATTTCCGGCGGTTCGGCGGCAAACACGATGGTCGGCTGCGCGCAGCTGGGCGGGGCCGCCGCCTATATCGGCAAGGTGCGAAACGACCAGTTCGGTGGTATTTTCCTTCATGATATTTCCGCCGCTGGTGTTGAATTCCCGACGCCCCCGGCGATCACCGGCGAGCCGACGGCGCGGTGCCTCGTTTTTGTTACTCCGGATGCCCAACGCACGATGGAAACCTATCTCGGCGCTTCCGTCGGGCTTGGGCCGGACGACATCGACGCGGCCTGCATCCGCCGTGCAAAAATCACCTATCTTGAAGGCTATCTTTGGGACGCGCCGCCGGCGAAGGAGGCCTTCGTGCGTGCGTCTAAAATTGCACATGAAGCCGGGCAAAAGGTCGCGTTGACTCTTTCAGACGCCTTTTGTGTTGATCGCCACCGTTCGTCCTTTCAGGAACTGATTGCGGCGCATGTCGATATTCTTTTTGCGAATGAGGCAGAGATTCTTTCGCTCTATCAGGTGACGGATTTCGATCAGGCCCTGGCGCAGGTAAAAAATCACTGCGAAATAGTGGCACTGACCCGAAGCGAAAAAGGCGCGGTCATCCTTTCCCGGGACGACACTCATACAATCGAAGCGGAGCCTGTCGCACAAGTGCTCGACACCACCGGTGCCGGGGATCTTTTCGCAGCGGGCTTTCTGTTTGGCGTAACGCGTGGTCACAGCCCCGCAATTTGCGGTCGCATTGGCAGCATCTGCGCCGCCGAGATCATCAGCCATTTCGGCGCGCGGCCGGAAAAATCACTGGATCAACTGGTGGTCGAGCGCATGGGACCGGGCGTGCTTGGCTAAACAGCCGTCGTTTGCAATGGCGTTGGGGGTTTGGGACAGGCGTTTGTTTGAAGCTGTAAAAATCTATGGGGACAAACACGTCCTCCGTCTGCTTTTTTTAGGCTTTGCAAGCGGCCTGCCGCTTCTTCTCACCGCCTCGACCCTTGCCGTATGGCTCACRGAAAGCGGYGTTACYAAAACGGCCATCGGTATTTTTGCGCTGGTCGGYCTGCCCTACGCCTTTAAATTTCTCTGGGCCCCGGCCATTGACCGGCTGCCCCTGCCGTTCTTTACGAAAGCGTTGGGTCGGCGACGCGGCTGGGTTGTATGCACACAGCTTCTTCTTATTCTCTCGCTTCTTGGCCTTGGTTTTTCGGACCCGGATAGGGATGTGCTTGGCGTCGCACTCTGGGCCTTTGCGGTCGCGTTCTGTTCGGCCAGCCAGGACGTGGTGATTGATGCTTACCGGGTCGAAATTCTTGAAAAGCGGCTTTACGGGGCCGGGGCCGCAACCCTWGTCTTTGGCTATCGTGCGGGGCTTTTGGTTGCCGGCGCCGGGGCGCTTTATCTCGCCACCTATTTCGGCTGGGAGACAGCCTATGTGGCCATGGCCGGGCTGGTGTCCGTTGGTCTGGTGACGATCCTGCTGGCACCGGAACCGGTCGCACCGGAACCGGCAACACCGGAACCGGCAACACCGGAACCAGCGGCGCGGGGACGCGACGGCGCGGCGGCGTTTGATCGCATTCGCGCCTGGCTTCGGGGCGCCGTTCTTGCCCCGTTTCAGGATTTTCTGACGCGGCCTCAATGGGCGATCATTTTGCTTTTCGTCGTTTTCTACAAATTCGGCGATGCCCTTGCCGGGGTCATGGCCAACCCGTTTTATCTGGAAATCGGTTTTACCAAGATCGAGATTGCGAATGTCAGCAAGCTCTTTGGTCTGGGGGCGACGCTGTTCGGCGCGTTGGCCGGGGGCATTCTTGTCGCCCGTTACGGCATTCTTAAAAGCCTGCTTGTTGCGGGCATTCTGCAGATGGCATCGAACGCGGTGTTTGCGTTGCAGGCGGCAGTGGGAAGCGATCTTGGGCTGCTTTTCGTGACCATTGGGTTCGAGAATTTCGCAGGCGGCATGGGAACGACGGCTTTCGTCGCCTATCTCTCCTCGCTTTGCCACCTTTCCTATACGGCGACGCAATATGCGCTGCTTTCGTCCCTGATGTCCGTTGGCCGGACGCTGTTTTCGGCACCCGGCGGCTGGCTGGCGGATCAGGTAGACTGGATTCCCTTCTTCCTGGTGACGACGGCGGCGGCGGTGCCGGGGCTTTTGCTGCTGCTTTGGATTCAGCGTTCGCCCGGAACGGCGTTACGATAGGACGCCTAAGGAGTAATTCGTTGCGCATTGGCATTCCGAAGGAAATAAAAATTCAGGAACACCGTGTCGGTCTTGTGCCGGCCAGCGTGCGTGAACTGGTCCATCACGGCCATGAGGTGGTCGTCGAGCGGAACGCGGGTCTTGGAAGCGGCTTCGACGACGCGGCCTATCGGGCCGTCGGCGCGGAAATCGCGGCGGATGCGGGCCATGTTTTTCAGACAGCGGCAATGATCGTGAAGGTGAAGGAACCCCAGGCGGCGGAATTTCCGCTGCTTCGCAACGATCAGGTATTGTTTACCTATCTGCACCTGGCGGCGGCGCCTGAAACAGCCGATGCGCTGATGAAGGCGGGCAGCATCGCGATTGCGTATGAAACGGTCACCGATGCGCAGGGCGGCCTACCGTTGCTGGCACCGATGAGCGAAGTGGCGGGACGCATGGCCATCCAGGTCGGCGCCCATGCCCTTGAAAAAGAGCAGGGCGGCGGCGGGGTTCTTCTGGGTGGCGTGCCGGGGGTGGCCCCGGCGAAGGTCGTGATTTTAGGCGGCGGTGTTGTTGGTACGAACGCCGCCCGCATGGCGGTGGGGATGGAAGCCGCCGTGACCGTGATCGACAAATCGCTTCCCCGTCTTTACGACCTCGACCTTCGTTTCGGCGGGCAGTTGAACACCATTTTTTCCACGGTCGATGCCATCGAGACGCATGTGCTGGACGCGGACCTTGTCATCGGCGCCGTTTTGGTAACCGGTGCGGCGGCGCCCCGGCTGGTTACCGAAGCGATGGTAAAAAAGATGCGGTGCGGTTCGGTTCTGGTCGATGTGGCAATCGATCAGGGGGGCTGCTTTGAAACCAGCCGGCCGACGACCCACGATGCGCCGGTTTTTATCAGGCATGAGGTGGTGCATTACTGCGTGACGAACATGCCCGGCGCGGTGGCGCGAACTTCGGCGCTGGCGCTCAACAACGCCACCCTCCCCTTCGTTCTGGCGCTGGCGGGCAAGGGCTATCGTGCGGCCATGGCCGAGGACGCGCATCTGCTGCGCGGGCTGAACGTCTATCAGGGCAAGATCGCCCACGAAACGGTGGCCGATGCCCTGGGACAGCCCTTCACGGTGGCGGATTTCATGCCTCCGGAATCCGGTGGCGATGGCTAGTCGGATGCGTCCCGAAGGGCATAGCCGGTGCCGCGCACGGTGCGGATAATATCCGCTTCGCCTTTTGCGTTGAGAGCGCGGCGCAGACGCCGGATATGGACATCGACGGTGCGAAGCTCAATGTAAACGTTCTGGCCCCAAACGGCGTTTAACAACTGTTCGCGGTCAAAGACGCGGCCTGGGCGTTCCAGAAAATAACGCAACAGCCGGAATTCTGTCGGCGCCAGGTCAATCGGGCGACCGGACCGGTGGACGCGATGGGTGGCAAGGTCCATGACAAGATCGCCAACGTCGAGTGTTTCTTCGCCAAGGGACGGCTGCGCGCGGCGAAGCAGCGCCCGGATGCGGGCGATCAGTTCGCTTGGGCTGAAAGGTTTTGTCATGTAATCGTCGGCGCCGGTATCGAGGCCTCGGATCTTGTCCGCCTCCTCGCCTCTTGCTGTCAGCATGAGGATGGGGACGTTCCGTGTCTCCCGGCCGCGTCGCAGACGGCGGCACACCTCAATGCCGGAAAGAAGCGGCAACATCCAGTCGAGAAGAACAAGATCCGGCACCTCTTCCCTGGCCAGCAACAATGCATCTTCGCCGTCTTTTGCGACGGTTACCCGGTAGCCTTCTTTTTCGAGGTTGTAACGAAGCAGGGTAACGAGGGTTTCTTCGTCCTCGACGACAAGAAGCAGGGGCTTCATTTTTCCGGCTTGCTGTGTGAGGTGAGCGCCGAGAGCGGGCTATCGCCTTCCTCAAGCTTCGGGCGGTGTTCGCGCAGACGTTTGCCGTGAACGAGAAAATAGACCGTTTCGGCGATGTTCGTTACGTGGTCGCCGATGCGCTCGATGTTCTTGGCCATGAAGAGAAGATGCGTGCACGGCGTGATGTTGCGCGGATCTTCCATCATGTAGGTCAGCAATTCGCGAAACAGGCTTAGATACATGTCGTCGACTTCGATATCGCGATTCCAGACCTCAATCGCACGTTCCACGTCGCGGGCGACGTAGGCATCCAGCACGTCCTTGATCATTGGTGTGACGAGGGCGGCCATGCGCGAGATGCCGGACGCCAGCTTTACCGTGTGGTATTCGTCCATGGCGATGACTCGCTTGGCAACGTTCGTGGCGTAATCGGCAATTCGCTCCAGGTCGCTTGAAATTTTTAAGGAGGCGACAATGCAGCGCAAATCTTCGGCCATCGGCTGGCGCAGGGCCAGCAACTGGATGGCGAACTGGTCCACCTCGAAGTTCAGCGCGTCCACCTTGTCGTCTTCTTCGATGATTTTGGCGGCAAGTTCGCTGTTGCGCTCGACAAGCGCGCGAATGGCGGCCTGCAACTGGGCTTCGGCCATACCGCCCATCTCGACGATGGTGCGGTTCAGGCGATTAAGCTCGTCGTCGTAAGATTTGACGATATGTTCCGATGTCATGGGCTTTCTACCCTCCCCCTCGTCGCCGGTCAGCCGAAGCGTCCGGTGATGTACCCTTGCGTCCGTTCGTCTTTTGGACTTGTGAAGATCGTTGCCGTGTCGCCATATTCGACGATCTCGCCCAGATGGAAAAAGGCGGTGTGCTGGGAAACGCGCGCCGCCTGTTGCATGGAATGGGTGACGATGATGATCGTGTATTTCTGGCGAAGCTCGTCCATCAATTCTTCGATGCGCGCCGTGGCGATCGGGTCCAGCGCCGAGCACGGCTCGTCCATCAGAATGACTTCGGGGCTGACGGCAATGGCGCGCGCAATGCAGAGGCGCTGCTGCTGACCGCCGGAAAGGCTGGTGCCCGGCTCTTGCAGGCGATCTTGAACCTCCTTCAGGAGGCCGGCGCGCTCAAGGCTTGTCATGACAATTTCGTCAAGCCTGGCCCGATTGTTCGCCAGCCCGTGGATTTTTGGACCATAGGCGACGTTGTCGTAAATCGATTTCGGAAACGGGTTTGGTTTTTGGAAGACCATCCCGATTTTGGTGCGAAGATGGACAACATCGATGCCTTTTTCATAGATGTCCTGGCCGTCGAGTTGGACCATGCCGGACACATGGCAGCTCTCGATCGTATCGTTCATGCGGTTGAGGCAACGCAGGAATGTCGTTTTGCCACATCCCGATGGGCCGATGAGGGCGGTGACCTTGTTTTCGACGACGTCGAGGTCAACATTCGTCAAGGCCTGCTTGTCGTCGTAGAAGACGTTGAGTTCCCGCGTCGACATCTTGGGGATGACGTTCTCGGCTTTGGCCGGCGCTTTCGCGGAGGCTGGCGCTTTCGCGGAGGCCGCTGTCATCAGGGTTGTGGTGATTGGGATTTTAGCCATCGTTTTCCTGGCTTTCCTCTCGCCGGTTCTCTGGGTCGCGGTTTCCATTTTTTGCACCATGGCGTCCATTTTAACCGATTTCTCCTACCAGCGGCGTTCGAATCGCTTGCGCAAAAAGATCGCCAGGCCATTCATGGTGATAAGAAACATTAAGAGAACAAGCGTGGCGGCGGCCGTGCGTTCGACGAAGGCACGCTCGGGGCTGTCTGCCCAGAGGAAAATCTGGACCGGAAGCGCCGTTGCGGGGTCCGTAATGCTTTGGGGAACGTCGGCGATGAAGGCGACCATCCCAATCATCAGAAGCGGCGCCGTTTCGCCCAGCGCACGCGCCATGCCGATAATCGTTCCGGTCAGGATTCCGGGCATGGCCAACGGCAGGACATGGTGCAGCACGACCTGGGTTTCCGATGCGCCGACGCCGCGTGCGGCTTCACGGATCGACGGGGGGACGGAAAGGAGTGACGCGCGCGTCGCGATGATAATCGTCGGCAGGGTCATCAGCGCCAGGGTGATGCCACCGACGAGGGGGGCGGAACGCGGCATGCCGCCAAAGTTCAGGAAGACCGCCAGACCCAGCAGGCCAAAAACGATCGACGGCACGGCAGCCAGATTGTTGATGTTGACCTCAACCAGCCGTGCCCAACGATTTTTTGTTGCAAATTCCTGCAGATAGACACCGGTCATCAGCCCGATGGGAAAGGCCATCAACAGCGTGACGGCCATTGTGTAGAACGATCCGATGACGGCCCCCCAGATGCCGGCGACTTCCGGCGTGCGTGAATCTGCGTGGGTGAAGAAGGACGTGTTGAACTTTTGCGCCACGGCGTCTTCGGCGACGAGTTGGTCAATCCATCCGATTTGCCGGTCGTTGAGGCGCCGCTGGTTTTCGGTCACGTCGCGCCGCATGTCACCTTTTATCAGCATGTCGAAATCCCCCGACGCGGTCAGCCAGACGGATTGCGTCGTGCCGATGATGGCGGGGTTTTCCAAAACCGCGTCGCGCAATTCAAAGCGGGCCTGACTGCTGACCAAGGAAAAAAGGCGCCGCAGGGTTCGGCGACCTTCGACATCGGGGAATTCTGCCATCAGGCTTTGACGGATAAGCGCGCCGTAATCTGCCCGCATCATCGCATCTACGGTGCTGTTTCCGTCCGGGTCGAGGATGGCTGCGTCATAGGTCACGTCGAGACGGACATGGGTTTGCCCAATCGCGCTATACCCGCTGACGACAAGGCTACCGATCAGAAAAAGAAGAAAAGCGATCGCGACAAAGACGGCAGACACGCAATAGAGCCGAAACCGCCTTTCGGCGCGCACGCGGCGAACGCGCCGCCGGTTGGTGGCGTCGGCTTTTGTCTGGGGCGCGGGATCAGTCATATTTTTCTCTGTATTTTTCTACAATCTGGATGGCAAAAATGTTCAGGAAAAGCGTTATCACGAAAAGGGTTAGGCCAAGGGCGAAGGCGGCCAGCGTCTTGGCGCTGTCGAATTCCTGATCGCCGACAAGCAGGGTGACGATTTGTACGGTGACTGTCGTCACCGCCTCGAAGGGGTTTGCTGTCAGCTTTGCGGCAAGGCCGGCTGCCATGACGACGATCATGGTTTCGCCGATTGCGCGTGAAACCGCCAGAAGGAACGCGCCCATAATGCCGGGCAGGGCGGCGGGCAGGACGACGTGACGAATGGTTTCTGACTGCGTTGCCCCCATCGCATAGGAACCGTCGCGCAGGCTCTGGGGGACGGCGTTGATGGCGTCATCGGAAAGTGACGAAATAAACGGAATAATCATAATGCCCATCACCAGGCCGGCGACGAGTGCGCTTTCCGATGCGATGTCCAGGCCAAGGGCGAGGCCGGCCTCGCGCAACAGCGGCGCGACCGTCAAGGCCGCGAAGAAGCCATAGACGACGGTCGGCACACCGGCGAGAATTTCCAGCACCGGCTTCACGGTCGCGCGCACCCGCGGGGAGGCATATTCCGATGTATAGATGGCCGCAAAAATGCCGATCGGGACGGAAATGCACATGGCAATGAAGGTAATCAAAAGCGTGCCGACGAAGACCGGGACCGCACCAAAGGCGCCGGTCTGGCCGATTTGGTCGGGGCGGATTGCCGTCTGAGGGCTCCATTGCAGGCCGAACAGAAACTCGTGAAAGGGGACCATCTGGAAGAAGCGGATGGCCTCAAACAGCATCGAGAGGACGATCCCGACCGTTGTCAGAATCGAGATTGTGGAGCCTGCGACAAGGGCTTTCAGGAAGAAGCCTTCAATGCGTGCCTGGGCCCGGAAAGTAGGCGAAACGGCGCGCCGCCCCCAGGCCAGGCCGCCAAGGGCCGTCGTCAGGGCGACGGCGAACAGGCCGGCATGGGCGATCTGGCGCAGGCCCTGATAATGCAGGGCGGCGTCGCGCAGGCCGCCCTCCGACTGGCCGGCCCCGTCGCTTGCGGCCAGGGCGGTGATTGTTGCAATAAAAATGTCTTTGCCGCCAAGCTGGGCGACAAGGGCCGGGGCCGTGTCGGCGATCAGCAGCGCGCCGAGCAGGAAGCCTTCCAGAAACAGACCGAGCAGGAAGATAGCAAGCGCCGGCAGGACGCACCAAAGCGTGACGTAGATTCCGTGATGAACGGGCCGCGCGTGCAGGCGGCTCGCTTCGCCAAAAGCCATGGCGCGCCGCCGCCCCACCGTAAAGGCGACGGAAGAGAGGACGAGAAGGGCGACAATAAAAAGATACAGGAGCATTGCGTTCCCAGTTTTCCCCAGCGTCGTTGGTCTGGACTTACTTCTTGTAGGGGGTGAGTTTCAAGGCCGATTTTCGCCACATGTCTCTTTGGTCGATGGGCATCGGAATCAGCCCGCGATCGGCCAGATAGCCAAAGGGCCCCCAGGCGGTCTCGCTGGTAAAGGCATTGATATATTCCTTGATGCCGGAGACGAAGCCGGCATGGGCGTTCTTTACATAAAAATACAGCGACCGCGACACCGGGTATTGGCCGCTTGAAATGTTCTCGAAGGTTGGTTTGACGCCATCGACGAGGCTGCCCTGAACCTTGTCGCGGTTCTGGTCCAGAAAGCTGAACCCGAAGATGCCAAGGGCGTTCGGGTTTGCCGCAAGTTTCTGAACGATCAGATTGTCGTTTTCACCCGCATCAATGAAGACCCCGTCTTCCCGGATCGCATGGCAGATGGCCTTGTACCGCTGCTTGTCTTTTTTCTTTATCGCCAGGATGTTCGGAAATTTTTTGCAGCCCCCTTCCATGGCAAGCTCGACAAAGGCGTCCCTTGTGCCGGATGTCGGCGGTGGGCCCAGCACCTCGATTTTTGTATCGGGCAGGCTCTTGTCCACGTCTTTCCATGTTTTATGCGGATTTGGAACCAGCGTGCCGGACGCGTCCGGCACGTCCTTTGCCAGTGCCAGGAAAATCGCTTTGCGGGTCAGATCAAACCGTTTGGCCTTTAGCGAATTGGCAAGGACGATCCCGTCGAAACCAAATTTTACTTCCGTGATGTGGGTGATACCGTTTTTAGCGCATCTGGCAATTTCAGAGTCTTTGATGCGGCGCGACGCGTTCGTGATATCAGGATGGTTGAGCCCGATGCCGGTGCAGAAAAGCTTCAGTCCACCGCCCGAGCCGGTGCTTTCGACGACCGGCGTCTTGAAATTTGTCACTTGCCCGAATTCTTCGGCAACGGCGGTGGCGAAGGGAAAAACCGTTGACGATCCGACGATCCGGATCTGGTCGCGGGCGCTGGCCGCAAGGGCCGGGCCGATGCCGAGGGCCGCGAAGATAGCGGCAAGAAGCAATTTTCTCATGGTCTTGAACTCCTGGTGCCTGGGGCGCGTATGGATGACTGGCTCGGGCCAGTCTTGTGCTCAGGTCTATCGGAGTTCTGTGACGGCTTTATGACAGTCTTTCGGACCCGCGCTGCGGCTTAGGACAGCGCTGCGGCGTCTTTAGGACAGTGCCGCCGTTTTGTCCGCCATCGGCAGGTAAATGGTGAAGGCGCTGCCTTTGCCAAGCGTGCTTTTGATAACCAGACGGCCACGGTGGCGATTGGCAATGTGCTTGACGATTGCCAGGCCCAGGCCGGTGCCGCCAAGCTCACGCGAGCGCGCCTGATCGACTCGGTAGAAGCGTTCGGTCAACCGTGAAATATGCTCCGGCGCGATGCCCTCGCCCTCGTCGCGGACTGTGACTGCCAGGGCCGGGGCACCAATGCCGGTCACGGCGGCCTCGGTTTCGCAGGTGACCGTGATCCGGGCCGCTGTCCCCGCCCGGCCATATTTGATGGCGTTGTCGATCAGGTTCTGGAAAAGCTGAGTCAATTCGTCGCGATCGCCGGGAATGTCGGCAATTGCGTCCGGCACGTCCATCTCGATGGTGATGCTGCGCGCCTCGGCCGCAAAGGAAAGCATATCGCAAACGGCTTTTAAGATGTCGGCGAGCGCCACCATGCCCGAGGGCAGCGAATGTTCGTTCAGCTCGATCCGCGAAAGCGAAAGCAGGTCTTCGACGAGGCGCACCATCCGCTTGGTCTGCTCATCCATGATGCCAAGGAAGCGCGCCTGCGCTTCCGCGTCGTCTTTTGCAGGCCCCTGTAGGGTTTCGATAAAGCCGACGAGAGAGGAAAGCGGCGTGCGGAGCTCGTGGCTGACATTGGCGATGAAATCGACGCGCGTCTGTTCCAGCTGCTTCACCGCTGTCAGGTCATGGAGGCTGATGACCAGGGCGGTGCCGTCGTCAACGGGACGCGCAAGGGAGATGATGCGGACAAGAAAATGCTGCATGCGTGGATAGGGAAGCGTGAACTGGGCGGTGCGGTCCGACCGGGTTTCAAGGGCGATGTCGATTTCTTCGAGAAAGGCCGGATCGCGGATAATGGCGGCCAGATCCTGGCCGATGGGGTCCATCGTGGCGAGCGTGCGCGCCGCCCGGTTTGCCTGACGGATTTGGCGCTTGCGGTCGACAAGAAGAAGCGGGTCCGGAAGGCTGTCGAGAATGACGGTGTTTGCCTCGGCCAGCATCTCCAGCGTCGTTATCCGCCGTCCCTGCGAACGGCCAAGCGCCTCGACCGCCGAAAGAATGTCATTTGCCGCACTATGGGCGCGGACCCCTGGCGGCACCGGTTTGCCGCTTCGGGTCAGATCGCCGATATAGGCGATGACCGCATCGAAATTGCCAAGATGGTCGCGGACGAGGAAAGCCATCGCGACTGCCGCCACGGTGACAGCGAGAATGGCGGGCCAGAGCGCAAGCTCACCTAGCAAAAACAGCAGCACCAGCACGCCCGTGCCAGGGGCGATCATTCCTGTCCAAAACAGGAACCAGCGCTGGGGAATGGTTCGTTGCGTGCGGCGTTGAGACATGCCGGCGGTTACTCGGCGGCGTGGGCGGCAAGCGCCGCCAAATTAACGATATCGGAAACCGTTGCCCCCATATGCGCGATCTGCGCCGGCTTCGACAGCCCGGTCAGAAGCGGCCCGATGACTGTTACCCCGCCAAGTTCCTGAACAAGCTTTGATGCAATGTTGGCGCTGGACAGATCCGGCATCACCAGCACATTCGCCGAACCGGAAAGCTTGCAAAACGGATAGAGTTTCCGGATCTCGGGGTTCAGCGCCACGTCCGGCGTCATCTCGCCATCGTATTCGAAATTCACATTGCGGCGATCCAGCAGGCGCAACGTTTCGCGCACGCGGTTGGCGCTTTCCGACTTGCGGCTTCCATAATTCATAAAAGAAATCAGGGCGACGCGCGGCTCATGGCCCCACAGGCGGGCGCTCTCTGCCGCCTGAACGGCAATGTCCGCCAGGATTTCCGGCGTCGGGTTTTCGTGCACGGTCGTATCGGCAAGAAAAACTGTGCGGCGCGGCGCGATGACGACGGAAAGTCCGAAGACCTGTGCGTCCGGTTTTGGATCCAGCACGCGATGAATTTCCTTGTAGGAAACGGCATAGCTTCGGGTTAGCCCGGTGACCATTGCGTCCGCGTCCCCCAGCGCCACCATGCAGGCGGCAAACACGTTGCGGTCCTGGTTGACCATCCGCTGGCAGTCGCGATAAAGCGCGCCGTTTCGTTGCAGGCGCGCATAGATATGGTTGGTGTAGCGCGGGTTGTTCTTGCTGAGGCGGGCGTTGTGGATTTCCAGCTTGTCGGTGCCACCAAGGCCAAGCCGTTCCATGGCTTCGGCAATCAGAGTGTCGCGGCCGATGAGGATCGGCGTTCCAAAGCCGGCGTTGCGAAAGGCGATGGCGGCGCGGATGACTTTTTCTTCTTCGCCTTCGGCAAAAACAACCCGGCGCGGATTTTGCCGTGCGCGATCGAAGATGAGTTGCAGACTGGCGGCGGTTGAGTCGAGCCGCGTGGCGAGTTCCAGCCGATAGCCATCGATATCGATAATCGGTTTCCGTGCGACACCCGTCGCCATGGCCGCTTCGGCGACGGCGGCGGGGATGGTGGCGATGAGCCGGGGGTCGAAAGGGGATGGAATAATATATTCGGGCCCGTATTGCAGGCGCCTTCCGGCGTAAGCGGCGGCGACTTCGTCCGGCACGTCTTCGCGGGCGAGGCTGGCGAGCGCGTTCGCTGCGGCAATCTTCATCTCGTCGTTGATTGTGGACGCGCGCACGTCAAGCGCACCGCGAAAGATATAAGGGAAGCCGAGGACGTTGTTCACCTGGTTCGGGTAATCCGAGCGACCGGTGGCAATGATGGCATCGTCGCGTATTTCCTGGATTTCTTCGGGTCGAATTTCTGGGTCCGGGTTTGCCATGACGAAAAGAATAGGCTGGTCCGCCATGCTGGCGACCATGGCGCTGGTGACCGCCCCCTTGACCGAAAGGCCGAAGAAGACGTCGGCACCTTTCATGGCATCGGCAAGGCTGCGCGCATCCGTCTCTGCGGCATGGGCTGATTTCCATTGGTTCATCCCCGCTTCACGGCCGCGATAGATGACGCCCTTCGTATCGCAAAGAAGGATGTTGTCCGGTTTGGCGCCCATCGCTTTCACCAGTTCAAGGCAGGCAATGCCGGCGGCGCCGGCGCCATTTACAACCATCTTGATGTCTTCGATGCGCCGGTCTGTCAGGTCCAGCGCGTTCAAAAGCCCCGCCGTGGCGATAATCGCCGTGCCGTGCTGATCGTCATGGAAAACGGGAATGTCCATTGCTTCGCGCAGGCGCTGTTCGATAATGAAGCATTCCGGCGCGCGGATATCTTCAAGATTGATGCCGCCGAAACTGGGCTCCAGAAAACGAACGCAATTGACGAATTCGTCCACGTCCATGGTGTCGACCTCAAGGTCGATGCTGTCGACGTCGGCAAAGCGCTTGAAAAGAACCGCCTTGCCTTCCATGACGGGTTTCGAGGCGAGGGCGCCAAGATTGCCGAGGCCGAGAACGGCGGTGCCATTGGAGATGACGGCGACCAGATTGCCTTTTGCCGTGTAGTCATAGGCAAGGGAGGGGTCTTCAACAATTCGCTCGCAGGGCACGGCAACGCCGGGCGAATAGGCGAGGGAAAGATCCCGCTGGGTCAGCAGCGGTTTCGTCGGCGTGATTTCAATTTTGCCGGGCCGGCCCGAAGCATGGAAAAGCAGCGCTTCCTGATCCGTGACTTTGTTTGTGTCGTCGGCCATATTTTCCTTGTGCTTTCTTTTTCTCTAATCCGTCACCCATGGGCGGGGAATTTCCTGTAAGTATAAGTCCGTGATCGTAGGGATGTGTGCGGGTGGCGTCAAAGCCAACCGGTGGCGTGGTTCGCGCTGGCCCGGGCGGGGCCCTTTCCCGCCCGCTCGATGCGCCTGGGGCCTGCATGCCGGGAGAAACAAGGGTGTCTGCGCCGATGAGCCAATCGAAATCCGCCGGCGTGACCCCCATGATCGCGCAATATCTGGCCCTTAAAGAGGCGCATCCGAACTGCCTCCTCTTCTACCGGATGGGGGACTTTTACGAGCTGTTCTTCGAGGATGCTGTCCGTGCGTCGGCGGCGCTCGACATCACGCTGACGAAACGGGGCAAGCATCAGGGCACCGACATTCCGATGTGCGGTGTGCCGGTGCATGCGGCGGATGCCTACCTTTCCAGGCTGATCCGCCGGGGCTTCAGGGTCGCCGTCTGCGAACAGATCGAAGACCCGGCAGCGGCCAGGAAGCGGGGGCCAAAGGCGCTTGTCCGCCGCGATGTCACCCGCCTGGTGACCCAGGGTACGTTGACAGAAGACGCGCTTCTTGATGCCCGTCAGCACAATTTTCTGGCAGCCATTGCGGAAGCGGAAAGCGCGTGTGCCGTCGCCTGGCTTGATATGTCGACCGGCGATTTTTATGTGCAGACGGCGCCCTTGCCCAAGCTTGCCGCCATTCTGGCGCGCATCGACCCTGGCGAAGTGCTGCTTTCCGACCAGCTTTTCGGGCGCACCGCCCCTGGCGAGGGCGCGCGTGCGTGCCGCGCCGAATGCACGCCCCTGCCGGACACGCGTTTTGACAGCGCCAGCGCCAAACGCCGCCTTGAACAGGTCTTCGATGTGCAGACCCTGGAAGGGTTCGGTGATTTTTCTCGCGCCGAGCTTGCCGCTTGCGGGGCTCTGATCGACTATGTGGCGCTGACCCAGAAAGGCAGTCTTCCCAGATTGTCGCCGCCAAGGCATCTCCGGCCCGGTGCGATGCTTGAAATCGACGCGGCAACGCGGCGAAATCTTGAACTGACCCGCAGCCAGGCGGGTGGGCGCAAGGGGTCGCTTCTCGATGCAATCGACCAGACGGTGACGGGGGCCGGTGCCCGTTTGCTTGGGGCGCGCCTGGCGGCTCCGCTCACCGATGTGGCGGCGATCTCGCGCCGCCTCGACATGGTGGATTTCTTTTTCGAGGATCGGGCGCGGTGCGACCGTCTGCGCGAGATTTTGCGGGGGTCGCCGGATCTTGAACGCGCCTTGTCCAGGCTGACCCTTGGGCGTGGCGGGCCAAGGGATCTGGCGGGCATTCGCGACGCGCTGGCTTTGACGCCAGCCATTCGCGAGACTCTTTCCGGCGAAGGCTTGCGCGGGCTTGGCCTGGGCCTCACCGATGCGGTGGTGGCGTTGGGCAGTCACGGCGATCTTGTCGCCGATCTTGAAAATGCCCTGCGGCCGGATTTGCCGGCCCTTGTTCGCGATGGCGGCTTCATCGCAACGGGTTATTCCCCGGAACTCGATGAAACCATCAGCTTGCGCGACGAAGGCCGCCACCGTATTGCCCAGATGCAGAACGCCTGTGTTGAGAAAACCGGCATCGCGGCTTTAAAAATTCGTCACAACAATATCCTTGGCTATTTTATCGAGGTGCCGGCGGCCCACGCGGCAAAGCTGCTTTCACCAGACAGCGGCTTCCTTCATCGCCAGACCATGGTCAACGCGGCGCGCTTTACGACGGTCGAACTTTCCGATCTTGAAAATCGGATTCGCCAAGCCGCCGATCGGGCGTTGGCGCTGGAAGGCCAATTGTTCGACGCGCTTGTTGCCAGCGTTGCACAACGGGTTGACGCCGTCGCCGGGACGGCGGCAGCGCTCGCCGAGCTTGATGTTGCTTCCGCGCTTGGGGAGCTTGCCGCGCAACGTCGCTATGTGCGCCCGCAGGTTGAGGAAGGGCGGGCCTTCCAGATTGATGGCGGGCGCCATGCCGTGGTCGAGCGCGCCCTTGAACGCGATCACGCGGGAGGCTTTGTGGCGAATGCCTGCGATCTGGGAGAAGGCAACCGATTGTGGCTGGTGACGGGTCCGAACATGGCCGGTAAAAGCACGTTTCTTCGCCAGAACGCTCTGATTGTTATTCTTGCCCAGATGGGGGCGTTCGTGCCGGCAAACTCGGCGCGCATCGGCGTTGTCGATCAACTGTTCAGTCGTGTCGGCGCGGCGGACGATCTGGCGCGCGGGCGTTCGACGTTCATGGTCGAAATGGTCGAGACGGCAGCCATTCTTCACCAGGCAGGGCCCAGGGCGCTGGTCATTCTCGATGAAATTGGCCGTGGCACGGCCACCTTCGACGGGTTGTCGATTGCCTGGGCGACGATCGAACATCTTCACGACGTGAACCATGCGCGCGCGCTTTTCGCCACCCATTACCATGAGCTGACGGCCCTTGCCCCAAAGCTGGAAAATCTTTCCTGCCATACGATGCGGGTCAAGGAATGGCAGAACGACGTCATCTTTCTGCACGAAGTGACGGCGGGCGCGGCGGACCGTTCCTATGGGGTGCATGTGGGTCGTCTGGCGGGCCTGCCGGAGGCGGTTGTCCGCCGCGCCGACGAAATTCTAAAAACCCTTGAAGCAGAGGAGGGCAAAAGCACATGCACGCGCCTGGGCGACGATTTGCCGCTTTTCCGCGATCCGGCGGTGGCCCAAAAGCCTTCCGCCGTTGATGCCCTGCTTGACGAGACGCATCCCGACGCGTTGACGCCGCGCACGGCTCTTGAGCTTATTTACCGGCTGAAGGCGGCGCGCGACGAATAGGGTATTTTCGTTTTCTTTTAGCGTATTCTAAAATCCCTGATAGTGATCCTGCCTGTACAAAAGGCCACGGCGGATGGAAAAAATGATCGAAGCGGCCGTGCAGCCGGAAATTCTGATGGCGGCACTGGAAGCGGTCTATCAGAAGGAATCAAACCTGGACAAGCTTCGCGCAGGCGTGCTTGAAGAATCGCGCGCCTGCCTTGCGAGCATGCAGGAAACATTGCGCGCCCGTTTCGAAGCCGGCGAAAACGGCTTTGATGTTGCCCAGGCGCAAAGCCGGTCCTTCGACATCCTGCTTCAGGTTTTGCATGGCTTCGTGACGGACCATCTTTTTTGCGTCCCCAATCCGACCCACGCCGAACATCTGGCCATCGTCGCCGTTGGCGGCTATGGGCGCGGCGAACTTGCGCCCTGTTCGGACCTCGATTTGCTGTTTGTCCTTCCCTACAAGAAAACGCCTTTTAGCGAGCAGGTTATCGAATACCTGCTTTATCTTTTGTGGGACCTTGGCCTGAAGGTTGGCCACGCTGTCCGTTCCGTCGACGAATGCATACGCCAGGCAAACGCAGATGTGACGATTCGCACGACCCTTCTGGAATCGCGTTTTATTGCTGGCAGCGAAGCGCTTTACCAGGATCTGCACGAGCGCTTTTTTCAGGACCTGTCGGCGGCGACGGCGACAAATTTTGTCGAAGCAAAACTGGCTGAGCGCGATGCCCGTCATCAGCGTCTGCGCGAATCACGTTATGTGCTGGAACCGAACATCAAGGAAGGCAAGGGCGGCCTTCGGGATCTGCACACGCTTTTCTGGATTGCCAAGGCCGTTTACCGGGTGGATGACCCGGACGACCTGGTGCTGCTTGGCGTGCTGACGATCCAGGAGGCGGCGCGCTTTGATCAGGCGCTCCGTTTTTTCTGGAACGTGCGTTGCCATCTTCATTACCTCATGGGCCGGACGGAAGAACGTTTGACGTTCGATATGCAGCCGGAAATCAGCCGCCGGATGGGCTATGTGGATCGCGGCCATGTGCGCGGCGTTGAGCGCTTCATGAAGCGCTATTTTCTGGCGGCAAAGGATGTGGGTGATTTGACACGAATCTTTTGCGCATGTCTGGAGGCACAGCAAAAACGTCCACCCCGTTTTCGTTTTCCATGGCGGTCTTCATCACGCATCGAAGGGTTCGTTGTTGAAAACAACCGCCTCAACATCACCGACCCAGCTACCTTTGAAAAAGACCCGTTGTGCTTTCTGAAACTGTTTCATATCGCCCAGGCGGAAGATTTGGACGTGCACCCATACGCGCTTCGCCTGATCACGCAGAACCTGCGCCGCATCGATCGTCATTTGCGGCAGAACCAGGACGCGGTGCGCCTGTTTCTTGAAATCCTTACCTCGAAAAAAGACCCGGCGCGCGCGCTCAGGCGAATGAACGAGGCGGGTGTGCTTGGACGCTTTCTTCCGGAATTCGGAAGGATCGTCGCCCAGATGCAATACAACATGTACCACGCGCATACGGTGGACGAGCATTCGATCCTTGCAATCGACACCCTGTCCGGAATCGAACAGGGGCGGTTCAAAGACGCCATGCCGCTTTCCTCCGAAATTGTTCACAAGGTTCTTTCGAGGCGTGTTCTTTATCTTGCGACGCTGTTCCACGACATTGCGAAAGGCAGGCCGGGCGATCATTCCATTGTTGGCGCCGAAATCGCCGTCCGTATCTGCCGCCGCCTTCGCCTTTCGGAAGAGGAAACGGAAAACGTCGCCTGGCTTGTGCGCAATCACCTTGTGATGAGCACGACCGCCTTTCAGCGGGATACGAACGACCCAGAGGCGATACAGGCCTTCGTCGATGTTGTGCAGTCGCCGGAACGCCTGCGACTTCTTCTGCTTCTTACCGTTTCCGATATCCGCGCCGTTGGGCCGAATATCTGGAACGCGTGGAAGGCATCGCTGCTGCGCACGCTTTACCTGCACACGGAAGAAATTATGTCCGGCGGTCTGATGACGCAAATGACGGAAGCGCGCGTCGCGGCAGCTCTAAAGGACCTGCGTGCGGGCCTTGCGGATTGGACGGACACGGCATTCGACGCGTTTGTCGAACGCGGCGTTGCGGCTTATTGGCTTGCCTATCCGGCGAAGATGCTGGTGCGTCAGGCGCGGCTTATGCGTGCGGCGGATGAAACGAAAACGCCGCTTACCGTGCATACCTACGTGAATGTGGATCGCGACGTGACGGAAGTGACAATTTACGCGGGCGATCACCCCGGACTTTTTTCCAGACTTTCTGGCGCGCTTTCACTTTCTGGCGCGAACATCGTCGATGCCAAGATATCGACGATGAAAAACGGCATGGTGCTTGACACGTTCTGGCTTCAGGACGCCAACGGCAAGGCGTTTGAAAAGCCGGATTTGACCGAACGCCTTCTGGCACGCATCAAGCAAACCCTGGCGGGAGATATTCTGCCGACGCAGGAATTGGCGCGTCAGACCAATCTTTCCAGTCGGACGCGCGTGTTCAAGGTCGCGCCCAGGGTTTTAACCAACAATGGCGCCAGCCATCATTTTACGGTGATCGAGGTAAATGGCCGCGACCGGCCCGGTCTTTTGTATGACGTGACGCGCGCGTTGAGCGGCCTAAGCCTGCAGATCGCCAGCGCCCATGTCACCACCTATGGCGAGCGCGCGGTCGATGTCTTCTATGTGAAAGACATCTTCGGCATGAAGATTGAGCACGAAACAAAGCAAAGGCAAATCCAGGAAACGTTGATTGCAGCCATCGAGGGGTGGGAAACCCGGGCCGAGGCGGCGGTTGCGGCGACCGGAAAATAGGGTTGCCTCTCCGCTTCACCTTTCAAGCGGGTTAAAAATCCGATATCTATCAAGGTCATGGCGCTTTTTCGCTCAATCGCTACCGTCGGTGGCTACACGCTGATAAGCCGTGTGCTTGGGTTTGTCCGCGACATCTTGCTGGCGGCGATCCTTGGTGCCAGTGTCATTGCGGACGCGTTTTTCGTGGCGTTCAAACTGCCGAATTTTTTCCGCCGGCTTTTTGCAGAGGGGGCTTTTAACGCCGCCTTCATTCCGATGTTCGCGGGCTTTCTTGAAAAAAGAGGCCGGGACGAGGCCAGGCGCTTTGGCGAAGAAGTGCTGTCGGTGCTGCTTGTTATCCTGGCACTTTTTGTTGCCATCGCCGAGATGTTGATGCCCTGGCTTCTTTACCTGCTGGCACCGGGCTTTGTGGACGATCCGATGCGTTACGACCTGGCGACGCTGTTTGCGCGCATCACCTTTCCCTACCTTCTTTTTATCTCGCTGGTTTCGCTGATGGGGGGCGTGTTGAATTCCCTTGATCGCTTTGCGGCCGTTGCTGCCACGCCGATTTTGCTGAATCTGGCACTGATCGGAAGCCTGCTGGTGTTGGCGAATTTCACGCCCACGCCTGGCCATGCCCTGGCGATTGGGGTGGCGGTGGCGGGGCTTGGGCAATTCCTGTGGCTGGTTGTTGCGTTGTCGCGCGCCGGCATGGGCTTGCATTTGCGGCGCCCGCGGCTGACGCCAGACGTGAAACGGTTCTTGCGTCTTCTGGCGCCCGGCGCGGTCGGCGCCGGAATCGTGCAGATCAATTTGTTTATCGACATCGTGCTGGCCTCGCTCCTTCCCGCAGGCGCCATTTCCTATCTTTATTATGCGGACAGGCTAAATCAGCTTCCCCTTGGCGTCGTCGGCATTGCTGTTGGGACGGCGCTTTTGCCGCTGCTTTCCCGCCAGCTGCGCGCCGAGGACCAGGAAGGCGCGAATGCCAGCCAGAACCGGGCCATTGAAGCCGCCCTTTTCCTGACGCTGCCGGCGGCCGTTGCGCTCTTTCTCTTAAGCGGGCCGATCCTTCATGTGCTTTTCGAGCGCGGCGCCTTTGGCGTGGTGGAAGCGCGCGCGGCGGGCGCGGCGCTTTCGGCCTACGCGGTGGGCTTGCCGGCCTATGTGCTCGTCAAGGTGCTGGCGCCGGCCTATTTCGCACGCCATGACACGAAGACGCCGGTAAAGATCGCCGGCGTTGCCGTTGTTGTGAACATCGTTTTAAGCGTCGCCCTCATGATCCCCTTTGCCCATGTGGGCATCGCCATGGCAACGGCAATCGCGTCCTGGTGCAATGCCGGCCTGCTGATTGTCGGCTTAACGCGTCGTGGCGACCTGTTTTTTGATGCGCGGCTGAAGCGACGCCTGCCGCGCATGGGCGTTGCCTCGGTGGCGATGGGCGGGCTGGCCTTTGGTGCCGCTGAAATGCTGGCGGCCACCCTCGCAGGAGGCGAGGGGATGCGCGCGATGGCATTGGGCCTGCTTGTCGGGGGTGGGTTTGGGGCGTATGGCGTGCTGGCCTATTTCCTGGGCGCGTTCGAAAAAGGCGATCTGCAAAGGCTGTTTCAAAAAAAGGCCGCTTGACCGGCCCCCGGCTTGCAGGGAAAGTGCGCGCGCAAGGAGGGACGGACATGAAACGTATTTTTTCCGGCGTACAGCCCACAGGAAATTTGCATCTCGGCAATTATCTGGGCGCAATCCGGAACTGGGTCGGGCTTCAGAAGGATTTTGACTGCCTTTATGGCATTGTCGATCTGCACGCCCTGACCGTGCCCCAGGACCCCGATGCCTTGCGTGCCCATACACGCGAAGTGACGGCGGCCTTCATCGCGTCGGGCATTGATGCCAAGGATTGCGCGATCTTCAATCAGAGTGCCGTCCCCGGCCATAGCCAACTGGCCTGGTTGCTCAGTTGCATAACGCCACTCGGCTGGCTCAACCGCATGACCCAGTTCAAGGACAAGGCGGGCAAGCGCCGGGAACAGGCCGGGCTTGGGCTTTACGCCTATCCGGTGCTGATGGCGGCGGATGTCTTGCTTTACCGGGCGACCCATGTGCCGGTTGGCGAAGATCAAAAACAGCATTTGGAACTTGTCCGCGACATTGCCGGCGCTTTTAACCGTCGCTATGGGGTGGACTATTTCCCCTTGCCGGAGCCGCAGATTTTCGGCGCGGCAACGCGGGTGATGAGCCTGCGCGATGGCACGGCGAAAATGAGCAAGTCGGACATGTCCGGCTATTCGCGGATCAATCTCACCGACGATCGCGACACGATTGCCCGGAAAATCCGCAAGGCGAAGACGGACCCGGAACCCTTGCCGGACAATCCGAAAGGGCTGGAGGGCCGCCCGGAAGCGGCGAATCTCATCGGCATTTACGCAGCCCTGGCGGGCCTTGACCGCGCCAAAGTGATCGAACGCTTTGCCGGGGGGGCGTTCTCGGCCCTCAAAGAGGATCTGACGGCGGTGACGATTGACGTGCTGGGCCCCATCGGCGACGAGATGGCGCGCTTGATGAAAGACCCCGGCACGGTGGACGCGATCCTTCGCGATGGTGCCGAACGGGCCGGTGCAATTGCCGAGCGACACCTGGTCGAGATCGATGACATCGTCGGGCTTTTGCACGCCTGATCGGGTTTTTGTGGGCGCGGCGTTTTCTGGCGCGCTATTTCCTTTCTCTTTATTTCTTTGGGCGTACAATTTGAGCTTGCTCTGGCAGTGTTCCGGGGCCTATCTCTTTTTAACGCGTATGTGCGGCCGCCAGATGTAGGCCAGATGCAAATTTATCTTCCCATTGCCGAAATGTCGGTAAACGTCTTCCTCCTTCTCGGGCTTGGGGGGGTGGTCGGCTTTCTTTCGGGTCTGTTCGGCATTGGCGGCGGTTTTCTGATGGCCCCGCTCCTGATTTTTCTCGGCATTCCGCCAGCGGTGACCGTGGCCACGGAAGCCAATCAAATCATTGCCTCTTCGGTCTCCGGCGCCCTTGCCCATTGGCGGCGCAAGAACGTCGATGTCAAGATGGGGCTTGTGCTGCTTGCCGGCGGCCTGCTTGGATCGACCGTAGGCGTGTGGCTGTTTTCCATCCTTCGCACCCTGGGTCAGATTGATCTTGTGATCGCCCTTTCCTACGTTCTCTTTCTTGGCACGATTGGCTGTCTCATGTTTGCGGAAAGCGCGCGTACCGTTCTTCGCCGCCGTCGCCGACAAGCTCCACCACGGCGAAAACTGCATCAGCATCTCTGGGTGCATGGGCTTCCCTTCAAGATGCGCTTTCATCGCTCGAAGCTGTACATCAGCGCGCTGCTGCCCCTTGGCGTCGGATTTTTCGTCGGCGTGCTGGCGGCCATCATGGGGGTTGGCGGCGGGTTCATTCTAATACCGGTGATGATCTACCTTATCGGCATGCCGACTACCGTCGTTGTTGGTACCTCGCTTTTTCAGATCATCTTCGTCATGGCGAATGTGACGTTCCTGCAATCGGTGCAAAACCAGACTGTGGATATTCTGCTGGCCCTTCTTCTTTTGACGGGGGGCGTCGTTGGTGCCCAGTTTGGCACACGTTTTGGCAGCAAACTGCAAAGCGAAGAATTGCGCGCCCTGCTTGCCCTGCTTGTTCTGTTCGTTTGCGCGCGCATGATCTGGGGGCTGGTGATTACGCCCGAGGACGCCTTTTCTTTAAGTCTGGCGGGGCCATGATGATGCGCTCCTCTTCCCGGCATTTTTTCCGCTCCCGGCATTTTTTCCGCCAGGCGCTGGCTATCCTTGTCCTTTTGGGGCTTGGTGCGTTGGGGCCTGGTGCGCTTTCGGTCCGGGCGGAACCGCTGGTGGCGGATCTTTCGGACCACGTGATCGCAATCACGACCGGCTTTACCGGCACGGAAGTGCTGCTTTTTGGTGCGACAGAAGGCGATGGCGATGTGATTGTTGTCGTCCGGGGACCGGCGCAAGACCTTGTCGTCCGGCAGAAAAAATCCGTCAGCGGTGTCTGGATGAACCGTGCCACGATGCGGTTCCAGGACGTGCCCGCCTATTACGCCGTTGCGTCGAACCGGCCGGTGGATGAAATCGTGCCACCGGAAATGCTCGTTCGCAACGAGATCGGCGTGGAAAACATAAGGCTGGTGGTGCCGGCGGTGACCGCAGCGGCGGCAAAGAAAGAAGGCGTGACGGCAACAAAGGCAGAGGTGGCTCTTTTCCGCGAGGCGCTTCTCCGGCGAAAACAGGCGCGGCAACTTTACGAGTTTGAGGCGGGGGACGTCGCCTTTCTTGGCAACAGCCTTTTTCGAACCCGACTGTTCTTTCCGGAAACGGTGCCGGTTGGCGTCTATACCGTCAAAGTACTGTTGGTGCGGGAAAAACGGGTCGTCAGCGTTCAGACGACGCCGTTGATCATTCGGAAAACCGGACTTGGGGCGATGCTTTACAATTTTGCTCATGACCATGCGGCGCAATATGGGATCGTTGCTATTTTCCTGGCCTTGATGGCAGGATGGCTGGCCGGGATCATCTTCCGCCGGGTCTGACGTCCCTTTCACCTTGTTTCACAGCCAGTTGAGGTCGCATGCCGCAAGGGAAGAAAGAAACAGGGCAGGCATTGGATCGCTGCTTTCTCGTCGTTGTCGATCCGACGAAGGAGATGCACACGGCGCTTCGTTTCGCCTGTTACCGTGCGCGCCGGACCGGCGGCTATGTCTCGCTTCTTTACGTTCTGGAGCCGGCGGACTTTCACCATTGGGCGACGGTTGGCGAGCTCATGCGCGAGGAGGCCCGCGAGGCGGCGGAAGAAAGTCTGACAAAGCTTTCGTCCGGGGTGAAGACGCTGACCGGAAAAATGCCGGTCCTGTTTGTGCGCGAGGGGATTCGCAGCGAAGAGCTTCTGAAAATCATTGAAGAAGAATCCAGCATCTCGGTTCTCGTGCTTGCCGCGTCAAGCGATCAGGACGGGCCGGGGCCGCTCATCAACCATTTGGTTAACAAAATGGCAGGCGAACTTCGTATCCCGATCACGATCGTGCCGGGCAATTTGACCGACGATGCGCTTCGGGCGCTCACTTAAAAGAGCTGCTTTTTCCGTGGCTTAGCTAGGTAACCTTAAGAAATCATTCAAGAAAAGCTTGAATTTTAGATTTCTTTAACCCAAATTCATGACACACCAGAAAATAGTCAGGCGATGCGTGTCTGCAAGGGCGCGCACGGCCTTGGCGGGGAGAGCCGAATTTGTTTATTCAGACCGAGCAGACACCGAACCCGGCATCGTTAAAGTTTTTACCTGGCCAGGGGGTCATGGAAAAAGGGACGGCCGATTTTGCCTCGGCCGACGCGGCAGGGCGTTCGCCTCTGGCGAAGCGGTTGTTCGGCATTTCCGGCGTTGCTGGCGTTTTTCTGGGTGCCGATTTTATTACCGTGCGCAAGACCGACGACCGCGACTGGCAGGTGATCAAGCCAGAGATTCTCGGCGCCATTATGGAGCATTTCACCCTGGGCGACCCGGTGATCCTGCCCGAAGCTTCGGAAGACAAGCCACAGGCGGCCGCCGGTGGTGACGAGGGTGACGCGATCGTTGAACAGATCCGCGAACTTCTGGAAACCCGGGTTCAGCCGGCCGTGGCTCAGGACGGCGGCAATGTTCGCTTTGATCGTTTCGAAGACGGGATCGTCTTTCTTGAACTTCAGGGGGCCTGCGCCGGTTGCCCAAGTGCGACGGCGACCCTGCGCAACGGGATTGAGGGCCTTTTGAAGCATTACATCCCGGAAATCATCGAAGTTCGCGCCGTTTTGTAAAAAACTTACAGGGAGATACCGTATTTTGCGGAGCATCTTTTCTGGCCGAAGTCGTTCGGCCGCGCTTTTTTGCCGTCATTTTGCCCGTGGGCTGATCCGCCGGAGCCAGGTTTGGCTTGACGGCAGCTGGGGTTCTATTGCCCTATTTAGGGTAGTAGAACGGCTGGGCTACTATATGCAGTGGTTTGATCGGAAGGTCTTTGGCGGGCTTGGACGGCGGATCGGGTTCGAGGGTGCGGCCCTTGGCGGTCTTTTTCTCGCGGTCGGCACGTTGGTGGGCTTTGTCACCTTTGGTCAGGGCAGTCTGCCTGCCGGAGTTTTTCTTGACCGCGTACCCCTTGTTCGCCCCGTCGCCTCCCTGTATTTGCCGGACGCGCGCGCGGTGGCGGCGACCTTTGATCGCCATGGCTATCGGTTGGACCGGGTGCGCCGGGACGGCATCGTGCCGCGGGTCTTTTTGGCGACGCTGCCGTCGGATTTAGACGCCGTCGCGGTCGTGGGGGAGCGCAAGCAGCTTTTCCTGCAAACGGTGTTGCCGCTGGTGTTGCATGTGAACGAAACAATCCTTGGACAGCGCCAGCGCGCCCTTGCCCTTTACGAAGCAAAACAGGCGGGCGTTCGCCTCTCCAAACCAGAGCACGACTGGCTGGCGGCGCTTCATGACTATTACCGGGTTGCAGAGGGAGACAGCGCCGAACTTTTTCGGCGGCTTGATGTCGTCCCGCCATCTCTGGCGCTTGCCCAGGCCGTTGAAGAAAGCGGATGGGGTACGTCGCGTTTTGCCCAGGAAGGGAACGCTATTTTCGGCCAGTGGGCGCTAACGTCACGGCACGGGCTTGTGCCGGCGCAACGCGACGCGGGCGCGCGCCATTCCGTGCGTCGCTTTGGCGAGCTTGCCGGTTCTGTTCGTGCGTATATTCGCAATCTGAACACGCATCGGGCCTATCGGGAATTTCGCGCGAAGCGCGCCGTGCTTCGCCGTCTCCCGATGCCGCTAAACGGCTACGTTCTTGCCGACACGCTGCAGCGTTATTCCGAGCGCGGGGACGCCTATGTCGCAACGCTGCGTGTCCTCATTCGTTCGAATAAATTGCGGAATTTCGATCGCGCAAAACTGGCGGGCGATGTCTATGCCAGCCTTTCGGAGCCGGACGCCTAGCCACCGGACGCCTGCCGCTTCGGCGGTTGCATTTTTCCTGTTCTTTCCTATTCCGTCACGTAGAACTGACGCCCATACCATCGCCAATGACCGTCGCGCGTGTGCAGGGTGCAGTTGATGCGCGCGCGGCCTTTTGGAAAGGGTGCGGCCAGGCGCACTTCGAAGCGGCGTTCGCCAAGCTGAGCAAGTTCCGCCTGGCCCTGGCCGGAAGCGTAACAGCGCAACCGGTTTAAATCGGGGATGTCGTCCGCGATTGTAAAGCCGAAATTCGGCGGATTGCTGCCTTTTCCAAGCACCAGGTCGCGCGGCGTGATGTCTTTTACAGGCAAGGGCAGGGCGTTCGCGGCAAGGCGAAAGCGTTCAAGGCTGCCATAGGTTTTGCTGAAGGAAAATCGGGGCAGGTAGAAAAAATCTTCACGGCCGTGCAGGACACCGGAATGTTGTCCGAAGGCTGCCTCGAACCCGGCCTTGCGCGTGATTTCCTGAACGGCGAGGCTGGCCTCGCCATAAGGATAGGCAAGCAGCGCCGGCGCTTTTCCAAGTTCCTCGCGAAAGCGGGCGTTCGAATGCGCCAGATCGTCGCGAACCGTTTTTGCATCGGCAAGGGGCATGTGCAGGTGGGTGCCTGTCTGGCTGCCGATGGTGACGCCGTCGCGAAGCAGTTCCCGGATCTGGTCCCAGGTCATGTAGCTGTTGCCGCCCTGGTCGATGGCCTTGGTGGCGATGAACAGGGTCATTGGAAAACCGGCGGCCTTTAATCGCGGCCAGGCTTCCGTGTAGACGGAAAGAAAGGCGTCATCGATGGTAATCGCCACCGTTCGTTCCGGAAGGGGCGTGCCTTCGCGAAGGGCTTTTAGAATTTCCGGCAAGCCCAGCACGGTGTAATCGCCGCTTTTCAGTTCCTCAAGATGTGTTTCGAACTGGTCGATGGGGATGCTGGTCGATGGGTACGCGTCTTCACCAAAACGGTGATAGATCAATGCGACGGCGTGGTTGGCGGCGACGCTTTCGGCGGTGAAAAGCGCACAGGAGACAGATAGGAAAAGGCCCGCCAAAATTGCGCGCAAGGCACCCTTCCGCAAGAAGCGGCGGCAGGAAAATTGCGGCAAAGCGATGCCAACGGTCATAGATACCCTTTCACGCTTACTCTAATGTGCGCATGCGCGCCGGAACAAGCTTCCTCAACCCATCAGGCCCAGGCCAAGCTCGGCGTCGGACCGGACCGGGTAACGCCGGGCGTCGAACATTTGGTAATGCCACCACTCGTTGCGATAAAAATCCCAGCCGGCATCYGTCATCAGCCCTAAAAGAARCAGCCGRTTCCGTTGCGCSGCGACGGATATTTCRCCGTTGCCATGGTGGGACAGMGGTGTGAAAGCGTCAAACGGGGTGCCCATTTCCAACGCCTGTCCGGCTGCGTCGAGAAGGGTCAGATCGACMGCAACGCCRCGGGAATGGGGCGAGCCGCGTTTCGGGTCCGCCAGAAAATCCGGGTCCGGGCATRYGTCCCACAGGATTTKCTGGGCTTCGGCGGGGCGGAARCCGTCGAAGATTTTCAGGCGGTAGCCAACGCGTGCGGCAAGCCGGACCGCGTTTTGCAGCAACGCCGCCGCATCGGGGTGAAAATAGCAGCGCGCGCGTAGGTAGACCGCCTTGCCGGTAAAATTTTCCGCCGTGGCATAGGCCAGGGCAAGAACGACGCCGTCGGCGGGCGTAATTTCAACCAGGGGGGTTTGGGGGAGGCAATCCATGGCAGTTTCAGCCTTGCAGGCCCCGAATTTGTGGGCTAATGAGCAGTTCTACCAAACCTGTGTGCGTTTCTGGGCGAAAATTTTTGAATTCTTTGCCCGGGTGCCTGTTTCGGCGCGGCGAGGGTGGCAACAAAATTCTGGAGGGGCCTTGCAAATTCTTGCCTTCGATACCGCCGCGCGCGCCTGTTCGGCGGCGCTTCTTGACGGCGACCGGGTGCTGGCGGAACGCCTGTGCGAAATGGAACGCGGTCAGGCCGAAGTGCTAATCGGCCTTGTTCAGGACGTGCTGGCGACTGCCGGCACCTGCTTTGCCAAGATCGATCGGCTGGCGACGACCCTTGGCCCCGGCTCGTTTACCGGGCTTCGTGTCGGCCTGGCAACGGCACGCGGCATCGCGCTTGCGGCCAGGTTGCCGGTCGTCGGCGTGACGAGTTTCGAGGCGGTCGCAAATGGTGTTGCATCCTCGGAACGGAAAGGCCGCCGGGTGCTGGTGGCGCTGGATACGAAACGGCGCGATTTTTATGCCCAGCTTTTTGATGAGGCGCTGCACCCTCTTGACCCGGGCGGTGTCCTGTCTCTGGAGGCTTGTGCCGGGATGGCCCGGTCCGGTCCGCTTCTTGTTGTCGGCGATGGTGCGCCACTGCTTCGCGATGCTTTCACGCACAACGCAGAGATGTGCGACGCAGATGCGTGCGACATTCGCTGGTCCAAAGCGCCGGGGCATCCTCAGGCCGTCGTCATTGCGCGGCTTGCTGCCACGCGCGCGCCAACGGCGGATTTGCGGCCCATTTATCTGCGGCCACCAGAGGCAAAACGCCCCAAGGCATAACATCGCCGGGGCGTAAATGCGCGCGCAGGATCGCCTTGTGAGCCTAGTTTGCAGCCCGTATACTTATTCAGCAAGCGGTTGAAACAAATTGATGTCAGGCAAAAAATGCTTTCCAGGTTGGAACGCCTTTGTGAAGACAAGGGCCTAAAGATGACGGAACAGCGACGCGTCATTGCGCGCGTGCTGTCCGATTCGAAAGACCATCCGGATGTTGAGCTGGTTTATCAGCGGGCATCGAACCTGGATACGCGTATCAGCATCGCAACCGTCTACCGCACAATCCGTCTGTTTGAAGAGGCAAACATTATCGAACGGCTCGACTTTGGGGCCGGTCGCGCGCGCTATGAGGAAATGCCGGAAAAGCACCACGATCACCTGATCGACATGCGCAGCGGAAAAATTATCGAGTTTCAGTGCAAGGACATTGAAACCTATCAGAAGGAAGTGGCGAAAGCACATGGCTACAAGCTGGTTGATCACCGGCTTGAACTTTTTTGCGTTCCCCTGGATGACTCGAAATAGCAGGCCATGCTGAAGGGCCAAAAAAAACTTCGTGCGCGGTTTCTTCGTCGGCAGCCGGGCTGGTTTCCGAAATTTGCGCGCGCGGTGCGTCCACCATATGGGCGCAAGCGATTCGGCGCGGCGTTTGACATGCAGGGCTTTGTGGATCCCATCCAAAAAGTGCACAGCAAGACCCTTGAGGTTCGTCTCGCCCATAACGCGCGCGAGATCGAAGCGGCGCTGGCGCTTCGTTACCGGGTTTTTTATGAGGAGTTGGCCGCTAGCCCGACGCCGGAAATGGCGGCGAGGGAGCAGGATTTCGACGCGTTTGATGCGGATTGCGACCATGTGCTGGTGATCGACCGTGCGCGTGTTGCGGACGGCGATTTTTCCCAGGCGGTTGTCGGCACCTATCGGTTAATACGCAGCGAGATGGCGACGCGCCACGGCGGTTTTTATTCCGCCGGCGAATACGACCTTTCGCGCCTGATGGAATACCCGGGTCGCCTTTTAGAACTTGGGCGTTCCTGCGTTGATGCCAATTACCGAAGCCGCGCGACGATGGAATTGCTTTGGCGCGGGATTGGCGCCTATGTCGAACATTACGACATCGACATTCTGTTCGGCTGTGCAAGCCTGATAGGGGCGGACCCGGCCCGGCATGCCGAGGCGCTAACCTATCTGCACAAATACCATCTGGCGCCACCGGCTATACGCCCCCGTGCCTTGCCGGACATCCATGTGCCGATGCGGACGATGGATGACGTGCTGAACCCAAAACGCGCGCTGGCTTCCCTGCCGCCGCTTATCAAAGGCTATCTTCGTCTTGGTGGGTTTGTCGGCGACGGTGCCGTCGTCGATAAACAATTCAATACGACGGATGTGTGCATTGTTGTGCAACGGGACCTTGTTCCGGATAAATATTTCCGTCACTTCGATATGAAAAAATCGAAAACCTAGATCGCATGGGCTCGAGCCTTCTATCCGGTCTGCGCATGTTTCTGTATGTCAGTTGGACGGTTCTGCTTATCCCCGTGCAGGCAATCGGCCTACGCTTTCGTCTTTCTTACGCGCGGCACCTTCCCGGTTTTTATCATCGATCCTGTTGCACGATATTCGGTTTTCGCCTCGTTCAGATTGGCGAAATTTCCGACACGCGGCCGACGCTGTTTGTCTCCAATCACACGTCCTATCTTGATATTACGATGCTGTCGGCGCTTATTCCCGGTGTCTCGTTCATCTCGAAAGCGGAAGTTGCGGATTGGCCGTTTTTCGGAACGCTTGCCAGGCTTCAGAAAACGGTCTTTATCGAAAGGCGCGCGTCGCGTGCGTCGTCACACCGGAGCGTTATTCATACGCGCCTGCAACGGGGCGACCCGCTGATCCTTTTTCCCGAAGGCACCAGCAATGACGGCAATCGCGTGCTTCCTTTCAAAAGCGCCCTCTTTAGCGTTGCCGAAGAAAAGGTCAATGGCGCGGCGCTTGTCGTGCAACCGGTTTCGATCGCCTATACCCGTTTGGACGGCATTCCGTTTGGCCGGGCGCTCCGGCCCTATTATGCGTGGTATGGCGACATGGAGCTGGCGCCGCATTTTTGGAAAATGGCGGGGCTTGGCGATCTCACGGTCGTCGTGCAGTTCCATCGTCCGGTGACGATCGCGGCCTTTGATTCGCGCAAGACCCTTGCCAAAGCGTGCCACAAGACGGTGGCCCAGGGGGTCGCCATGGCCCTGACTGGCCAGGTGCCCTCGGACGAGGCCCCGGCGACGGGGGCCAATCCTTGACTCTTTTTTACGCAATGCTAGTGTTTTTCGGGCACGTTGCGCCTATATCCATGGAACAAGCGATGGGTGTCAGGGGCGAAAAAGGTTCGGACCCGCAGGCCGGGTGGGCCGCAAGGCTAGATTGATTGGCAAAGAAACTCTTCATTAAAACCTATGGCTGTCAGATGAATGTCTACGATTCCGCGCGGATGGCGGACGTTCTGGCACCGCTTGGGTATCGGCTGACGGATTGCCTTGATGACGCGGATATGGTGATTTTGAACACCTGCCACATTCGCGAGAAGGCCTCGGAAAAGCTTTTTTCGGAACTGGGCCGGCTGCGTCCGGTAAAGGCGGGCCAGGGTGATCGGATTCTGGCCGTTGCCGGTTGCGTGGCCCAGGCGGAAGGGGCGGAGATTTTTCGCCGCGCGCCCCATGTCGACCTTGTCTTCGGACCCCAAACCTATCACCGGCTTCCGGAAATGGTGGCCCGGGCGACGCGTGCCGAAGGTGCGGTGCTGAACACGGATTTTCCCGTCGAATCGAAATTCGATCATTTGCCGGCACCGGTGACGGCATCTGGCGCAACGGCCTTTCTTTCCATTCAGGAAGGCTGCGACAAATTCTGCACCTTTTGTGTTGTGCCCTATACGCGCGGCGTTGAATTTTCGCGGCCCGTCGCAGACATTCTTGAAGAAGCGCGCCAGCTTGTCGCCATGGGCGCGCGCGAAATTACGCTTCTGGGCCAGAACGTGAATGCCTATCGCGGTCCGGCGCCGGACGGCAGCGAGGCGGCCAGCGGACCGGTAGATGGCGTTGGCCTTGCCGGCCTTATCCGCGCCCTGGCCTTGCTCGAAGGGTTGTGGCGCATTCGCTATACGACCTCGCATCCCCGGGACATGGACGCGGATCTTTTGCGCGCCCATGGGGAAGAAACGAAATTAATGCCAAGCCTGCACCTTCCGGTTCAGTCCGGATCGGATTCCGTGCTGAAAGCCATGAACCGCGGCCACAGTGCCGAAGATTACCTAAAGACTGTCGCCGCGCTTCGCCGCCACCGGCCGGACATCGCGCTTTCCTCGGATTTTATCGTCGGTTTTCCCGGCGAGACGGAGGCGGATTTTGAGGCGACCCTCACCCTTGTCCGCGACGTGGGCTTCGCTCAGGCCTATTCTTTTAAATACAGCCCGCGCCCCGGCACGCCGGCGGCGTCGATGGCCCAATTACCCGAAGCGGTGAAAGATGAACGGCTTCACCGGCTGCAAGAACTTCTTAAAGACGGGCAGCGTGCCTGGAATGCCAAGGCGGTTGGGCGCACGCTTCCGGTTCTTTTCGAACATGCCGGGCGCCACCCCGGCCAGCTTGTGGGGCGAAGCCCTTATGGCCATTCGGTGTATGTTGAGGCGTCGGAAGCGGTCATCGGCGAGCTTGGCCAAATTCGCATTGTTGCTTCGCACGCAAACAGTCTGGCGGGCGAATGGGTTGGGTCGACCGCCGACACCTGCGCGCAGAAATCAGACGAAGCAAGCGCATGCGCCTGACCGCACCGGCAACAACGGAACGCAATTTTCAACGGCAGCTGCAATTTGATGACAACCGGCTTCTTCCGCATCTCTATGGCAAGCAGAACGAACATCTTTTACGGATCGAAAATCAGCTTGGAATTTGCATCGGCTCACGGGGTGGCCAATTGGCAGTCTCCGGCGTGGCGGACCGCGTTCACATGGCGGTTGCGGCGCTGGATTTGCTCTATCGCCGCCTCAAGCAGGGGCTCGACGTCACGGTCGGCGAAGTTGACGCGGCGTTGCGGCTTGCCATGAATTTAAAAGCGAATCCGAACGCGGGTTTGAATGCCGACAGCGCCTTGCCGGACCCTGAGGCCAGCGTGATTTCGACGCGCAAGCGGCGGGTTACGTCCCGGTCGCCTGGGCAAGCGCACTACATCGCGGCGCTTGAGGAAAGCGAACTCGTTGTGGCCCTTGGACCGGCCGGAAGCGGCAAAACCTATCTCGCCGTTGCCATGGCGGTTTCCATGTTGCTTTCAGGCCGCGTCGATCGGATCATTTTGTCGCGTCCCGCCGTTGAAGCGGGGGAACGCCTTGGCTTTCTACCCGGTGATTTTCAGGAGAAGATTGCGCCCTATCTCCGGCCGCTCTACGAGGCGCTTCACGACATGATGCCGTCCGACCAAGTGCAGCGTATGCTCGCCAGTGACGAGATCGAGATTGCGCCGCTGGCTTTCATGCGTGGGCGCACGCTTGCGAACGCTTATGTCATCCTGGACGAAGCGCAAAACACAACGGCCGTGCAGATGAAAATGCTGCTGACTCGTCTGGGGGAAAATTCCCGCATGACGATCACCGGCGATTTGACCCAGATCGATTTGCCGCATGGCGTGTGTTCGGGCCTTGCGAATTCCCTTGAAATTCTTCAGACCGTCGAAGGGGCGCGTATTGTTGAATTGGGGGATGCGGATGTTGTTCGTCATCCTCTGGTGTCGGCAATCGTTCGTGCCTATGAGGCGCGCGATCAAGAAAAAAATACCACGCCATGCGCGCCACAGAAGCCATGCGCGCCACGGAACAGGCCGCGCGATGTCTGAGACAAACACATCTTCAGCATCGTCGCCCCCCCTTGAGGTCGATGTCGCCATTTTGGATGCGCGTTGGGGTCACGCCGTGCCGGACATTGAGACCGTTATCCGCCGGGCGGCTCTTGCCGCCCTGGGCGCAAATGTGCCACCGGTCTGTGCGGGTGAGATCAGCCTGGCGCTTGTGAACGATGGCGAGATCCGCCGGCTGAACCGCGATTATCGCCAGCAGGATCGGCCAACGAATGTCCTTTCCTTTCCGGGCGAGGCGGTGGCGACGAAGCAAGGCGCGTCGCCAGCCATGTTGGGCGATGTTGTCATCGCCTTTGAGACGGTCAGTGCCGAAGCGGACGCACAAGGAAAGTCTCTCACCGATCATTTGTGCCATCTTGTGGTTCATGGTGTGCTGCATCTTTTGGGCTACGATCACGTTGCGCCCGCCGCCGCCGATGAAATGGAGGGTCTTGAGCGCGAGGTGCTTGGCCGCCTCGGCATTTCGGACCCTTACGCAATCCCATCCCGGCCTTTGCAGGCGGAGGAGGCACCGTGACAGCGGACAGACCAGAGCCAGCGGTGCACGAAGACGAACCATCGGGCGCGTGGTTCCAGAATTTTTGGAGCCGGCTTCGCCGCCGCCATCGTGTTTCCGATGGCACCCTGGGTGAGGCAATCGAGGATCTGATTCTTGATCGGGAAGAGTCGGACATTGCGATCGGTCCGGATCAACGCGTTCTTCTTGAAAACGTCTTGAAGCTTCGCAATGTCGCCATCAGCGACATCATGATGCCGCGCGCCGATATCGTTGCGGTCGGGGCCGATGCGGCTCTTGAGGAAGTGGCCGGCATCATGAGCAAGAATGCGCATTCCAGGCTTCCGGTTTACCGGAAGACCCTTGATGACGTTATCGGCATCGTACACATCAAGGATCTTTTGCCCTGCATGGGCGATGCGTCGGGTTTCCGTCTGTCGAAAATTGTTCGCCGCACCCTGTTCGTTGCGCCGACAATGCGCGTGCTTGATCTTTTGCTGCAGATGCGTGCGACCCGCATCCACATGGCTCTGGTTGTCGACGAGTATGGCGGCGTTGATGGTCTGGTCACCATCGAAGACCTGGTTGAGGAAATTGTCGGTGAGATTGAGGACGAACACGACATCGAAGCACCGCCGATGATTGTGCCGCTGCATGACGGCTCGCTTCTTGTCGATGCCCGGGCAGAGATGAAGGTGCTTGAGGCGCGCATTGGCCAGGCGCTGTTGACCGACAAGGATGAAGACATTGATACGCTTGGCGGGCTTGTCTTCTACCTGGCGGGCCGCGTGCCGGGGCGGGGCGAAATCATCCGCCATCCATCCGGGGTCGAGTTCGAAGTGCTTGAGGCCGACGCCCGGCGTATCCGGCGTATCCGCGTTCGCAACCTTTCGGAACCGCCGCCCGACGATGGGTGAGGCACCGTTCGTCTTGCAATGGCCCGTTTTCGGATGGGCGCGTGGTTTGCGCGGGCGCATAGCCGCCCTTCATGGCTGGCGGCGTTATGGGCTGGCGCTTTTGCTGGGGGCGCTTGGTGCCCTGGCGATGCCGCCCTGGTATGGGCTGCCCCTTCTCTTGCTTGCGTTTCCGGGCCTGATCTGGCTGGTTGAGACGGCGTCCGGCCATCGTAGTGCCTTTTTCATCGGCCTTGCGTTCGGCGTCGGCCATTTTTTAATTGGCGTTCACTGGATCGCCCACGCCTTTCTTGTCGATGCGGACCGCTTTGCCTGGCTGGCGCCGCTCGCCATTCCGGGGCTGGCTCTTTATCTCGCTCTTTTTCCGGCCGCCGCCGTCCTTGCCTTCCGTCTGCTGATGGGTTTGCTTGGCCAGCGCGCCTGGCAACGCTGCCTTCTTTTTGCGCTGACATGGACAATGTTTGAATGGCTGCGCGGGCATTTTCTGACCGGGTTTCCATGGATGCTTTTGGGCCATGGCTGGATTGTTTCCGAGGCGATGATCCAGACCGCCGCCGTCTTTGGAAGCTACGGCCTAAGCTTTGTCATGGTGATTGCGGCGACGATGCCAGGCATGCTGGCAGAGGAAAAACCAGTTGCCGCAATTCGGTCCCTGCTTGGAGCGTTTCTTCTTCTGCTGCTTCTTTGGGGCGGCGGTGCCCTTCGCCTGGCAGGCGCCGAGGTGGCCTTGACCGATGTGCATCTGCGGCTTGTTCAGGCGAACATTCTGCAAAGCCTTAAATGGCAGCCAGATCTTCAAAAACAGCATCTCGACCGCCACCTCGCCCTTAGCACGCGCGAAGGGTTTGATCGGGCTACCGTCGTGATCTGGCCCGAGATGGCGGTCCCCTATTTGCTTGCGCGCGATCCGCAATTGCGCTGGCGTCTGGCCCAGGCGGTGCCAAAGGGCGGCCTGCTTCTGACCGGCGCGCCGCGCCGGCCGCCGGGGGCGAAGGGTGACGCCCCTTCAAACGGCGTGGTTGCCCTGGACGAAAGGGGGAACATCGTCGGCGGGTATGACAAATTCCACCTTGTTCCCTTTGGCGAATTCGTGCCCTTGCGGGGTCTTTTGCCGATTTCGCGCATTGTGCCAGGCATCGGCGATTTTCACCGCGGGTCCGGCCCGGTCACCCTTGCCCTTGGTTCCCTGCCGCCACTAAGCCCGCTTATTTGCTATGAGGTGATTTTTCCGGGCGCGGTTCTCGATAAGACGACGCGGCCGCGCTGGCTGTTGAATGTGACAAACGACGCCTGGTTTGGAAAAAGTGCCGGCCCCTATCAACATTTTACGGCCGCGCGGTTGCGTGCTGTCGAAGAGGGCTTGCCCCTCGTGCGGGTTGCGAACACAGGCATTTCGGCAATTGTTGATCCCTATGGTCGGGTGCTGCAGCGTCTCGATCTTGGCGTTGCGGGGGTGCTGGACGGGGCGTTGCCGGCGGCGCGAAGCCCGCCTCCCTATGGACGCTTCGGGGATTGGGGGCTGCTCGGCGTCCTGCTGGCTGGTTTTGGGCTGCTTGGCACCCTGAGATGGCGGCGCTCTATACGGTTGTAGACAAATAAAATTGACATCATACGGTTGTATGCTACTTTTTTTTGAACGTCAGATTTTCGTAGCAGGTATCCGAATGAACGCGTCCGCAATCGCTGAAAACGCAGGTTTGCCACGTAAAAAAGGTCGGCAAAAAAGCAACGGGCCGAATCCTGTCGACATCCATGTCGGTTCTCGCGTGCGTTTGCGGCGAACTCTGCTTGGCATGACTCAGGAAAAGCTTTCCAGGGCCATCGGCCTGACATTCCAGCAGGTCCAGAAATATGAGCGCGGCACCAACCGCATCGGTGCCAGCCGGCTGCATGAACTAAGTCAGGTGCTTGATGTGCCGGTGTCCTTCTTCTTCGACGATCTGGCGCTTGCGAAAAACGGTGAGACGGCCTTGGTCGGCGAGCTGCGGGAGGGCGCAGCCCCGCCTTTCGAGGGCGACCCGATGGCCAAGCGCGAAACGCTTCGCCTTGTCCGCGCCTATTACCGGATCAAAAGCCCGGCCCTTCGTAAACAGATTCTCGATCTGACGCGATCCCTCGCCGAAAACGCGCCGGATGCGGTAGACGCGGAGGCGTAACGCGCCGTAACGCGATCACAGATCTTGCGTCGGCCGACGCCCATACGCCCGTATATCACAGGTTGGTTTTCCATCGCGGCTTGACGGCTTGTCGAAAGACTGCGACAAAATCGCCTGACAAAACCCGGCGGCGCGCCTCGATTTTCCCTCGATTTTCCATGGAAAATTCGGCTGCAAATGCGGCTGCAAATGCGGCCCCATGAACCGTGATGGCGGGGTGGCGACAGCTCTTGATAAGTGGAGGACGCAACGTTGCGTAACGGCGAATATTTTTTTACCAGTGAGTCGGTATCGGAAGGGCATCCGGACAAGGTCTGCGACCGGATTTCGGACGCCATTGTCGATGTTTTTCTAGCGGCGGATTCAAACGCGCGCGTTGCCGTCGAAACCCTGGTTACAACGAACCGGATCGTACTTGCGGGCGAGGTTCGCGGGCCGAAATCCATCACCAACGACACGCTTGAAGAGGTTGCGCGCCAAGCGGTTCGCGCAATCGGTTACGACCAGGAAAATTTTCATTGGAAGAACGCGGAAGTCTCCGTCTACGTCCATAGCCAGTCCGAAGACATCGCCATGGGGGTCGACGCGAAAGGCAACAAGGACGAAGGTGCCGGCGACCAGGGGATCATGTTTGGCTATGCCTGCCGCGAGACGGACGTGCTGATGCCGGCACCGGTCCACTACGCCCATGGCATTCTCCGCGCCCTTGCCGAAGCGCGCCACGCCGGCGATGCGCCGGGCCTGGGGCCGGATTCAAAAAGTCAGGTGACGCTCGAATATCTTGACGGCAAGCCAATTCGCGCGACATCGGTTGTCGTTTCGACCCAGCACGCGGCGGAACTTGATCAGCAGGAAATTCGCGACATCGTGCGCCCTTATGTCGAAGGTGTGCTGCCGGAAGGCTGGATGTGCCCGGATGAAGAATTTTATGTAAATCCGACGGGACGCTTCGTCATTGGCGGGCCCCACGGGGACGCCGGGGTCACAGGCCGCAAAATCATCGTCGACACCTATGGCGGCGCGGCCCCCCATGGTGGCGGCGCCTTTTCCGGCAAGGATCCGACGAAGGTTGACCGTTCGGCGGCCTATGCGGCCCGCTATCTGGCGAAGAACGTTGTTGCTGCGGGCCTGGCGGAACGCTGTACGATTCAGCTCGCTTACGCGATCGGCGTTTCAAAACCGCTTGCGGTGTACATCGACACCCATGGCACCGGTTTTGCGGATGAAGGCGTGCTTGCCGATGTGTTGTGCGATCTTATGGATCTTTCGCCGCGCGGCATCCGCGAACATTTGCATCTCGACCGCCCGATTTATGAGCGGACCGCCGCCTATGGCCATTTTGGCCGGGCGCCGGAAGCCGATGGCGGTTTTTCGTGGGAGCGTCTGGACCTCGTCGACGCGTTGCGGGCGGCCTTTCAACAGGCGTAGGACCGGTTCGATGGCCGAGGGCCAGTCACAACAAAAACGACGGCTCTATGGCCGCCGCCACGGGCATCGCCTGAAACCGTCGCAACAGGCCAGCCTGACGCGCCGGCTGCCGGAACTGGCCATTGCCTTGGCTGAGACGGACGCCTCGGTTGATCCGCAAACGCTTTTTCCGCAATCCCCCGACGCTATCTGGCTTGAAATAGGTTTCGGTGGCGGCGAGCATTTGATCTGGCAGGCGCAGGCCCATCCCGGCATTGGCTTTCTTGGGTGTGAGCCTTTCGTGAACGGGCTGGCCCGGCTTTTGCGATGCGTCGAAGAAGAAAATCTGCAAAATATCCGTGTTTTTCCAGACGACGCCCGGCTTCTTCTGGCAGCGTTGCCTGACGCCTGCCTGGGCCGTGTCTTTCTTCTCTTTCCGGACCCATGGCCGAAGACGCGTCACCACAAACGGCGGTTTGTTTCGGCGGAAAACCTGCAAATGCTCGCCCGGGTCATGAAGGGTGGGGCGGAACTGCGCCTGGCTAGCGACGACATGGGCTATGTGGGGTGGATGCTGCACCACCTGCTGGCCGATGCCAATTTTACCTGGGAGGCTTTGGGGCCTGCGGATTGGCGTGTGCGGCCCGCAGACTGGCCGGAAACCCGCTATGAGGCGAAAGCGATCTGCCAGGACCGGCGGCCCGCCTATCTGCGATTTCGCCGTTGTTTGCGGCAATAGGTTTGTGGCGGCAGGGAGGCCACCACGCCCGATGGACGGAAAAAGGTTGAAGGAACCTTGGAATTCTCTATATTTTACGGAAGAGTTCCCAAGCCACAGAAACGTTGAACGATCAAAGAAGGTGGGCCTGCGGCCCGCTTTTTTGTTTTTGGGCAGGTTTTTTCGCCATGAGACAGATATGGGCGGACGGGTATGAAGACAGTGGGTGAAGAAGTGGCTGCACCAATTGAAGCGATGATCGCGCCGTCCCTGGAATCGATGGGGTATGAAATTGTGCGCGTTCTTTTCACTGGCGGGGGGTCGCCGACCTTGCAGGTGATGGCAGAGCGTCGCGATGGTGGCGGCATGACGGCGGAAAATTGCGCGGAGATGAGCCGGGCAATCTCGGCGCTTCTCGATGTCGAAGACCCGATTGCCGGGTCTTACGATTTGGAAGTCAGCTCACCTGGGCTTGACCGGCCGCTGGTGCGTCGCGAGGATTTTTCAAAATTTGCCGGCCGCCTCGTGAAGATCGAAGCCGTCCGCGCCATTGATGGCCGTCGCCGGTTTCAGGGAAAGCTTCTTGGGATGGATGGGGATCGCGTCCAGATGGAACACAAGAGTGAAACGGTGGATCTCGATTTTGACAATATCCGGCGGGCAAAACTTCTGCTCACCGATGAATTGATTGCAAAAGCAGCAAAACTTCAAAGCGTAGACTAGGACATAGAAACGGTCATGGAAGTTGAAACCATACTAGAGCCAAGGCCCGAGCTTTTACAGGTGGCGGAAAGCGTCGCTCGTGACAAAGGCATTCAACCGGACGAAGTCTTGGAGGCGATGGAAGAGGCCATTCAAAAGGCGGGTCGTTCGAAATATGGGCGCGAACACGACATTCGCGCCACCATTGACCGCAAGAACGGTGCGATCGAATTGATGCGCTATACCGAAGTGGTTGATGAGATCGAGAACGAAGTTACGCAAATCGGCCTTGCGGATGCGCAAAAGCAAAAGGCGGACGCCGTGATCGGTGAGTTTTTGATCGAGGTGTTGCCGCCGATCGATTTTGGGCGCGTTGCCGCGCAAACGGCAAAGCAGGTCATCGTTCAAAAGGTGCGCGAAGCAGAGCGCGAGCGCCAATATGAGGAATACAAAGATCGCATTGGCGAAGTTGCGAACGGCCTTGTAAAGCGCAGCGAATTTGGCAACCACATGATTGTAGACATGGGCCGGGCGGAAGCGCTGTTGCGTCGCGACGAGACCTTGCCGAGAGAGGTCTTTCACAACGGCAATCGCGTGCGAGCCTATATCTATGACGTGCGCAAGGAGCCGCGCGGCCCGCAAATTTTTCTCTCGCGCACCCATCCCCAGTTTATGGCAAAGCTTTTCACCCAGGAAGTGCCGGAGATTTATGACGGCATTATCGAAATGCGGTCGGTCGCCCGCGACCCCGGAAGCCGCGCGAAAATTGCGGTGCTTTCCAACGATGCGGCGATTGATCCCGTTGGCGCCTGCGTCGGCATGCGCGGCAGCCGCGTTCAGGCGGTGGTCAGCGAGCTTCAGGGCGAGAAGGTCGATATCATCAAATGGTCGCCGGATCCCGCGACGTTTATTGTGAACGCGATGGCGCCGGCGGAAGTGGCGAAAGTGGTGCTGGATGAAGAGCAAAAGCGGGTCGAGGTTGTCGTTCCGGACGATCAGCTCAGCCTTGCCATTGGCCGGCGCGGTCAGAACGTGCGCCTGGCCTCGCAGTTGACCGGCTGGGACATTGATATTCTGACTGAGGCGGAAGAATCTGAGCGCCGCAGTGAAGAATTCCGCACGCGTTCGCAGGTGTTTACGGACGCGCTGGAGGTGGACGAGGTGATCGCTCATCTGCTGGTGACGGAAGGGTTTACGAGCGTTGAGGAAGTGGCCTTCGTGCCGGTCGAGGATATTGCCGGAATCGAAGGCTTTGACGAAGACGTCGGCAACGAACTTCGCACGCGTGCCCGGGAGTACATTTCCGTCCAGACGGAAAAACTCACCGTGCAACGTAAGGAACTCGGTGTGACGGACGAGGTTGCAACGGCGGAGGGCGTGACCCCGGAAATGTTGGTGCCGTTTGGCGAAAATGATGTGAAGACCCTTGATGACCTGGCCGATCTTGCAAGCGACGAATTGCGCGATATCGTTGGCCGCACCGTTTTGACGACAACCGACGCCGATGCCATCATTATGGCGGCGCGCGCCCATTGGTTTGAAGGGGAAGAAGGGGCGGAGGCTGTCCCGGCGGCTGAAGGGGACGCAGAGGCGCCAGCGGAACCGACGGAGCCGGAACCGACGGAGCCGGAAAAAACCTGACCCGCGGCAAGAAATTTCCAGGGGCCTTTTGGCCCGGGAATTTCAACTTTGAATAATGTTGAACGACCTCGGCCTTGACCTGCAATGACAAGAAATGAATTTGGGCGGATCCCATGACAGAAACGAACGAACCAGAAGAACAAAAAAAGACACCGCTTTCGCTTAAGCGTC